>CAZYJQ010000080.1:0-6619 GCA_964647835.1 uncultured Desulfovibrio sp.
AGCTCTTTTTCTGTTTCTTTGGCTGGCGAGTGGAAGTCGTCCACGTTGGCGCCAATGGCTACAAAGCCAAAGCCACGGCGAGATTCTCCATAACGACCGGTATAGTAAGGAATGGTGCCGGCGGTGTTCAGTTTCCACAGCCCGCTCCAGAGAATAACGAAAGAGCCCGACCCACCCTTACTGGTGAGGTCGAACCACCCCGTGCACTGAGCCGCGAAATTTAAATAACGACAGTCAAGACCCACCAATCCGGCCTGAGTCAAGGGCTTTGCAGCGCGTTTACTGTTGGATTGCTCAACAAAGGTAGGCTGGTCTTTAATGAACTCAACATAGCTTTTGCCGCTGGCCATCCAATCGCTATAAATTTTCTCTTCCAGCCATGGAACTTGTGGGTCGCCCGTCTCAGAATCATACCCGACAATGGAAAAGTGTCTGGGGTGAACAATACTTCGCCCCTTGTAGTCCCATATAAAAGCGTAGTTACCATCATAGGCGTCGGCAAGTTCCGTATACCGCTCTTCAGTCGGCATCAACCTATCGGTAAATTCCATAACATGCCGATGGTCTAGCGCCAAAGTTAAGTAGCCGATTTTTTTACCATTTTGCTCAACAGGCGTAGCCCAGCGGATAAGTCCGTTAAACTTCTTTCCCACCGGGTTTTCCCGCCCGGCATAGGCCGATTTTTCAGGCTCAAAGGGAATACCCACCTTCTCAGCCGTTGAAGGGAGGTAGCGTCCGATAATTTTCGAGCCGACATATTCCCCAATGACCTCAGAAACATAGACTTCCCCAACCTCCAGGTCTTGGATTTCAGAAAAGTAGGTCTCGGCTTTAATAAAGGTATTTTTACGCTGAGAAACGTCTTTACGCTCAGGCGAAACTAAGTCAGAGGTAACAACCTTGACCTTTTCGTTCCCCTTAAGATCAAGAAAAGTCATTTCTAGAAAAAGCGGAATTTCTTCGTAATCAAAGGGGGTGGGAGGAGTGTATTTGAAACGGTTATCGTTTTCCTCAATGGACGAGGTAACTTTTTCTTGCTTGGCAGGCGCATTTTTGGGAACCCATGATTTCTCATCAGGCGACAAAACCCATTCGCCAGCGTTAATTATGCTCCGCACCTTGGTGTTGACATAGCTACGATAAATCTCTTCATCTATGGGCAGAGAAGCGGCGAAAAGGACTTCGCTGTCAATGCTATACAAAAAATCCGCCACGGCCATGGCGGTATCTGTTGTAAGTCTTTCAATTTCTTGGGTTGCCCTGTTATCAAGGGCTAAAACCGTATCATTAACCGCCACCGAGCCTGTTTCACTCAAGGCGTGGTAGGAACTTTCGACGATCTCGGCAGTTCGCTCGCGAAGGTCATCCCCCAAATGCAGAGCTTGCCGCCAAGCGACAAGGGCGAGCAAAACCAATGGAACAATCTTAATGGCGATGAATAAAGAAATAAGTTTTGTCCTCACGCCAAAGCCTAAGGAGCTAAACCATTCGCCTATTTTAGAACTGATTGTCTTCTTATTTTCTGTCATATGTTTAACCAGCTATACCCTGTCACCTCTGGAGTACCTAAGCTTTCGGCACTGCTCAACATTCCCCGATACTCCCCAAAACAGCAAAAACTCCGCTATTCCTCTCCTCAGCTCCGTAGCTGACAGTATCAAAAAAAAACATATGTGTTATGCAGGTCACAGACGCGCTTGTGTATAGTACAGTAGATATCAAAAAAAAGGAACAGATAAGGCGGAAAAGGCCTAAAAGCCTTTCGTCCGATTACGAGCCTTCTCCTCTTAAATAAAATACTGGTTTTACCCTATACCTCATAGCTCCTATACCAGACAACCCCAAAAAAGACGAGTTTTTATGAAAGTTACCCGCAAGATAATTCAAATAGACCAAGATAAATGTAACGGTTGCGGACAGTGCATCCTCTCCTGCGCCGAAGGAGCCATAGTCATCCGCAACGGCAAAGCCGAAGTCATCGCCGATATGTACTGCGACGGCCTTGGCGCTTGCATGGGCTCTTGTCCTACCGATGCCTTAAGCATCATTGAAAGGGAGGCTGATCCCTTTGATGAAAGCGCCGTCGAAGAACTCCTCGCGAGTCAAGGCCATGCTCACCTGAACAGCCTTTCTCAAGATAGCCGCCTTCAAAGCTTCAACCCTCAAGGGTGCTCAGGGAGTCAGGCCATAAGTTTTGGGGCTTGCCCTTCATCCCAAGCAACCCCTTTCACCAGCACCGCTGACAATACCCAAAAAGCGCCCATTCCAGGCGCTTGCTCAACGGCTCTCACACCCCACTGGCCTGTCAAACTTCGTCTGACAACCCCCCAGGCGCCTTATCTGCAAAAGGCTCACCTGTACCTTGCGGCGGACTGTTCCGCCTTCGCCGCTTTGAACTTCCATGGTCTTCTGACAAAAGCACCAACGGCCCTGCTCACCCTTTGCCCCAAGTTTGAGACCAAAGAAAGCATCATGGAGAAGCTCAAGGCTATTTTCGCCACAGGCCAGATACAGTCCTGCACCACCATCCGTATGGAAGTGCCCTGTTGCACAGGTTTACACCACCACGTTGTTGAAGCCTTAAATAACCTTGGCGAAAAACAACACAGCATACCCCACACCGCCATCGTCCTCTCCCGAGACGGACAGCTGGTGTTGGCCTAGTGCTTGGTGGGGGAAAATTTCATTGGCGCTTATTGGCGTTTATGAGGGTCTATGAGATTTTATGAGGGGACGCTGTCCCTCCATTCCCCCTGGCAAGGAAAGGATTTCCTTGCATCCTCATGATTTAGCCAAGGGGCTGAATAAACACTATCCTCAGGCAAAATATTTGGGGTGGGACAGTAAGAAAACCCATAGCCCCTCAACAACATTTTCTCTTAGACCATGCAACATCGTCCCAACAAAAAACTCCCCGCCTCAACCAGACGGGGAGTTTTTGAATTGTACATCCTTGGCGCTATCTTGAGATTTCCTACGAACCTAGCAAGCTCCTGTGCACCTTGCCAATGAGTTTACGGGTCAAGACGGGCTCCTGCACAGCGCAAACAGGCCGATGGATCTCATAGGGAAAGGCGATGAGAAACTGTCCCGGCGCTAAACGCACGGTACATTCGTCCTGCATGGCGGGTGAAAAGAAAGCGATATCATCTTCGGCAAGGCGGTCTTCTTCAATAAGATAGCGCTTGCTCGGTAGTGAAACCCCTATCAGCTCCTCACCTGTAAGCACATAATGCACGTCCAAATAGGCCGCGTGAACTTCAGGACGGCATTCCGCCATGGGTCGGGTTGTATTTTCTGCCGCCATGAAAAACACATTATCCCCATCAACGCTATGTTTACCCAGCGGAAGGCTATAGGCCACCCCATCCTCGGTTATTTTGGCAAAATACTGTAAAAGCTCATAAACAGGCGCGGGACACGAGCCCTGCAATGGCTCTAAAAACTGAACAGAATCAAATATCATGAGCGGCTCCCTTGTGTTCTTCTTTGGCAGTTTCAACAACGCGAATCGACCGCCACTTACCCTGCTTAAAGCGTAGGGTGGAGGCCAGGGCCAAGAAAATAATATATACGGTCATAACAATCCAAAAAGTATGAATGGTCTGCTTATCCAAAAATTCAATAATCTTAAGGGGAGTGAAGAAGATAAAGGTCAGCGCCAAAAGCATAATATACATAATCCCTCGGGTGTCTCCCCCCCCTTTAAGGGCACCAAAATAAATAATGCTGGCGGCGTCAACCAAGGAGTATACGGCGACATAATAGATGAGGTACATCCCCACCTCCTTCACTGGCACAAACTCCGCGGCGCTCACGCCCGACGGAGCAAAAAGCTCCACCAAGGGGCCCGCGAAGAGGGCCAATAGACAAGCCATGGGGGCCATATACATAAAGGCCATAATCAAACAACGGCGCGTGACCTGCACGACTTCATCGTGTCTTCCCGCGCCCATAGCCTGCCCCACAAGAATAGCCACAGCCAGGTTCAAACCCAACATAGGCATAAAAACAGGCGAGTTAAGGGCCATGGCGATATTACTGGCAGCAAGGGGCACCTTGCCTAAAACGCCCACCTTCATGATGAAGAAAAAAGCCACGAAGAGGTCGAGCATCATATTAAAACCGCTGGGAATACCAAAGCGCAAGAGCCGTCTAAACATATCCCACTGCAAACGCCACTGGGAACGAATGAAATATCTTTTTTCATTTGCCCGTTTGAAGGCAAGGCAACTTAGCATAATAACACTGGCTGAGGTGGCTATAATAGTAGCAATACCAGCCCCGGCTATGCCCAGAGAAGGAATGGGCCCAAACCCAAAAATAAGCATAAGATCCAAGGGTATTTTCATGGTAGTCGCCACCACGTTCGCCACCAGCACGGGTCTTGTTTCTCCCCTGCCTGTAAAAAAACAGCTCAATGCGCTATTCAAGAGGGGTATAACGCCGGCACAACTTAAAATGCTGAAATAGAGCACCTCCAGTTCCTGAACCTGCTTTTCATGGCCCGCGAAAGCAAACAAAGGCTCGGCCACCCAAATAAGGTTGGCAAGGGCCAACCCCCCAACAACAGCGCACCAAATCCCTTGCCACACAGCAGGACCAACCCTATGCGGGGCTTGCGAGCCCGTATACTGCGCCACAATAACAGAGGTGTAGCTGACAATACCCATCAAGAAAAACAGCACCGTCATATAGGCGTAGGCCGCGGGCGCGGCGGCGGCGATGGCGTCAACGGAATAATGGCTTAAAAACAGTCTGTCAAAAAACTGCATCAAGGTAGTGGAAAGCATCCCTGCAACGAGAGGCAGACCAATGCGGAGTATTTCTTTATACCCGTTGGGAACATTCCACTCTTTGCGAATTTGGGAAAACAAAAACATACAACCTACTTCATCTAGAATCAAAACCGAAAAAAAACGGCCGTTCCAATGCAATCAGGAATTACCTCATTGCCCTCATCTATTGCATGAGGGGGAGCGCCACGAATCTTAGAGTATATTAAGCATATTGAACTTAAGCAACAGAGATTTATCTTCTCCTCATAAAAGTCCTTTCGCAAAGAGCAACTGAGCCCTGCCATTTACTTAAAAAACATCACCCAAGCCCCCCTTGCCACCTTAAACCGCCTTCCCCTCGAATCCTTCGCGACTATTTTAGTATCTATAACCTTCTTATTTTACTTGCCATTTACAACACAACCAACGTCAGTCGCCCCTTTACGGCAATTGAAGGAACCCCTGCAGTGTGATAATACCATGCCCAACATTTACCTCTTCATTTAATCCCACGGGTTTTTCTATGTCAGATTTTGTTCATTTGCATTGTCATACCGAATATAGCCTTTTGGACGGAGCTATCCGTCTCAAGGATTTATGCACCAAGGCCAAAGACCTTGGCCTTCCAGCCTGTGCCATTACCGACCACGGCAACCTCTATGGCGCCCTTAACTTTTACCTCGAATGCCGCAAAGTAGGCATAAAACCCATCATTGGGTGTGAGGTCTATGTTACCCCTGACCATACCGACAAATCTTCTCCTGCGGCTCGTAACCGCTATCACCTTGTTTTGCTCGCCAAAAACCTCAATGGCTATCACAACCTCGTTAAAATAGTATCCAAAGGCGCGCTGGACGGGTTTTATATGCGGCCCCGAGTAGATAAAGACATTCTTCGCCAGCACTCAGATGACATCATAGCCCTTTCGGCCTGCATTGCCGGCGAAATTCCGCGTAAACTCATGCGCGAAGGCCTTGAGGCGGGCATTGCCGTTGCGAAAGAATACGGAGAAATTTTCCCGGGCCGCTTTTATTTGGAATTGCAGTCCAACGGACTAGAAGACCAAAAAGTAGCCAACGATCTCCTCCTTCAAACAGCAGAAGCCACAGGTCTTCCCTTGGTCGCCACCAACGACTGCCACTATCTTAACGCCGAAGACTACGAAGCACACGATATTTTATTATGCATTCAAACCCAAGCCAAAGTGGACGATGCCCAGCGGATGCGCTTTGGCACCACTGAACTCTATTATAAAACTCCCGAAGAAATGGAAGAGGCCTTTGCCCACGTTCCCGATGCTGTCATTAACAGCGTGCGCATTGCCGAACAAATTGAAGACTATAACTTCGATTTTAACACCTACCATTTTCCCATTTACGAACTGCCCGAAGGCGTTACCCTAGACGAAGAGTTTCGCAACCTCGCTCATAAAGGGCTGGATCAGCGCCTTGAGCGAATGACCTATCCAGTGGATGAAAAAGCGTACCGCGAGCGCCTCGAATATGAGCTGGATGTCATTTGCAACATGGAATTTCCCGGCTATTTTCTCATTGTTCAGGATTTCATCAACTGGGCCAAGGACAACAATGTCCCCGTCGGGCCCGGTCGCGGTTCGGCGGCGGGTTCATTGGTTGCCTTCGCCCTGCGCATAACCAACCTCGACCCCATCCCGTACAACCTGCTATTTGAGCGCTTTTTGAACAACGAGCGCATAAGCATGCCTGATATCGACGTTGACTTTTGCGAAGCAAAACGCCAGCAGGTCATTGAATACGTCGGGCAAAAATACGGTTCCGAGTCTGTTTCGCAAATTACCACCTTTGGTAAAATGATGGCCAAAG
>CAZYJQ010000081.1:0-6452 GCA_964647835.1 uncultured Desulfovibrio sp.
GCTTGAATGGCATTCAAGAGGTCGTGGGTTCAATTCCCTCCAGCTCCACCACGTAATTAAATAAAGGTCACTTTCAAATCGAAGGTGACCTTTTTTTGTTTAGGTTCCACCATGGTTCCACGGGGAAGAAAGCGCAGATGATAGCGACACTAGGGTTTAACTAAAGCATGACTCGGGATTGAGCTGAATTGAAAGGAATATAGAGGGACAGAAACTATTGCAGGACACAGAAAACCTTGTAAAAACCCCTGCTGTTTTTGTACGAATCTTAAGCGCTCACTTGGCTAATGCCTACGGGTCTGAAGCTTTCTCTAGGTTGCATCATGGCTTGTTCGATGAGTTGCAGGAGCTTTTGTTTGCCTTCCGGCATCTGGGCAGAAAAGGTGATAAAATTCGAGTGGTGCTCGCTTAGAAGTTGCGTTTTTGCGCTTATATTTTTCACTAAAAGGTGTAATTCAGCCAGCACTTGGTGTGGCTCCATGAGAACAAAAAGCCCCTGTAAAACATCCGATGCCATGGGGGTTTCTGCAATGGGGATGAAGGTTCGAATGCGAATGCAGGCAGGAGAAATCATATTTATGAGGCTGGCGGTTTCCAAGGCATGTTTTTGGGAGAGTGCTTTCCCCCCAATGCCAAGCATCATTGAAACGTCGTTTTCTATTCCAACTTCATGCAAAATGTCTGCGGCCTGCCAGATATCTTCCCGGCTACATCCTTTATTGGTGCGCTGGAGAATATCATCGCTTCCGGATTCCAAACCCATATGCACGCGCTTCAACCCAAGGCTAGCCAGTTCTCGCAATTCACTGAGGGATTTGCGTTGGATGCTCTTCACCGTGGCGTAGCTTGCAATGCGCTCTAAGGACGGGAAAAAGTTCTTCGCCTGAACGATAATGGCGCGTAACATGGGCATAGGAAGGGCCATGGGGTCGCCTCCTTCAAGATAGAGGCTGGTGAGAAGGGGTAAAAACTTGGGGCCGAGCTCACTGGCGTCCTTTTCTATGCCTTGAAGGATTTCTTCCAAAGGAAGCACGCGGCATTTGACACCTCGATACATGCCACAAAAAGTACATTTATTATGGGGGCACCCTTCCATAACCCTAATAAGAAAACTGTCTTCCTCTGACGGTGGGCGGTAATAGGGAATGTCCATTATAGACTCCTTGGAATGCGGTTGTCTGGGCTCTTTGGGGCTTGGTGAACAAGCCTTCAAAGGGTCACCAGCCATGTACCTTGTATAGTACTCCAGTGGGTGCCCATCTGCAAAGTTTGATTTAGCCGTTCCTAAAAGAGCCGCACTCCGCGCCTTTAGCGCCCCGCCATAACCGCTTAGCAGGCGGTACAGGCTTGTTTGAAGCCTCCCCCCATGTCTTTCTCCTTGCCAACGTTAACCGCCCAGCCCTTGCTTCACGCTGTGAAGCAAGGGCTGGGCGGTTTTTATTGAGGCCATGGCCTATATCCATGATATATGGCCATGGCGTTTGGCTTGGTACGACCGCTTTCAGCCACCTGAAGAGCCCGTAGTTATTGGATATAAGACTAGACTTAGTCTCTAAGCTTTATGGTTTTAATAAGCCCATGGCCCGGGAGCCGTCGTTAAAGAAAACCGTAAAGCGGAGCTGAGTTTTTTGGGTACTAAAGGCGCCGTTATCTTTAAGCTGAACAACGAGTATTTGCTCGCTTGTGGCGGGCACCGTTACAGAGGTAAAGGGAGCGCCCGTATCGGTAGTTACCGTGAGAGGCAAAGACTTCTTATTATCCGTTTGCCATAAGCTTGATAGGCCGCCGATATTGTCAATGCGCACGCTCTTAACACTTTTGCCGATGCCCAAAACCTGAAGGGCGATGGTGACGGTGTCACCTTCCACACGCACCAGCGTCGCGTGGAGGCTATCTTTTTTGCCATCCGTGGGAAGAGGGGTGAGTTTTGGCAAAGCCACGGTGCCTGAACCAGAGTCTTTTGGGTCAGAGCCTTTTTCCTCAGGAGCAATTGTCTTGGTCAGTTCTTTTTGCGAAGGGCTGACCTGTGTCTCTCCGCTGGCCCCTTGAGCAGAAACTGTCTTTGCCCCTTCGGCTGGCGGGATGCTTTGGCTAGGCTGGGGCTTTGCTTCTTTAGGAAGTTTGGTAACCATATCCGCAAGGGGGGTGCCTGTTTTAACGAGCCTTACCGCCGCGCTATACCATTTCCCGCTCAATGCGTTGCCATCTATGTATAAGGAAAAGATTTCATGACTGCCGTTATGGCGGTTGAAGCGCGCCCGGGTTGTTTGTCTGGGGTAATCCTTCCATTCTTTTTGCGCAACGGGCGCTAAGGTGACCATGCGCTGGTCTTTTTTATCGTAAACAACAGAACCCGTGTAGTGCCAAACATCCGCCGGGTGGGCCGGGTCGTATAATTGCGCTTTAAAATTGATACCCGTGGGGCTTGTTTCAGTGATTTTAAGACTTATTTCGCCGCCTCCGGATTCATCTCGCCACGCTCCCAAATAGCTGTTACCAGCTTGAATAGCCATGGTAAACAGAAGTTCTTTGCGTGCTTCTTCTTGTGTCCATTGGGTTAGCCGTTCCTCATAGTCTGCCATGGGGCTGAGGGATACGGTGTATCCAGAGGTCGTTTTTCCTTCGAGCTTTCCCTCGTTGAGGGTCAGGTTCATGGTATAGTTGCTGTTTTGGCGCAGCCATGCTTGTTCGAAGGCGTTATGATAGTTTTTGTATTCTAAACCAGAATCGCGCTCGCTCTTAAGGACAATGGGGGATTCGGCATTTTTGCCAAGGTTGACAAGACCAGTGAATTTTTTTGTTGCCTTGGGATTATTGAGGGCAAAAACTTCGGCTGAAGCAATGCCGTCCTTATAGTTTGTAAAATACAGTCCGAATTCGCCAACCTCGTTGTTGTAAGCATACTTTCCTAACCAAGCGGCCCCTTCTTGGGTAGCGGCGCGAAGGGCTTGTTGTCTTGTTTCTTCCTCCGCCAGGTCTTTGGCAATAATGTCGGCAAAGTTTTCCATGATGGTAAGCTGTATACTTCCCGGTTCTCTGCCAAAGGTTCCACTTAAATGTTTTTCGTCAGCGGCAAAGACTATACTCATGGATTGGGACTGTTCAAGCCATAACCTGTGCAAGGTCGGGGAGTTGTAATGTGATTTGAGACCCTTGCCCCGCTCAGTTGTGATGGTAAGGCTAAAGGTGGGGTAATCTTTTTTTATGACACCTGAGAAGGGTTTGCGTTTGTCTCTGTCGCCTGTGTCAAAAAGATACCCTGTGCAACCGGAACCATCCGTATTGACGCTTTCAATGGCAAGACCTATCAGGCCAGCCTCATCGCCAATTTTCCAGGAGCCTTCAAAGCCGCTTCCGGCAGAGAGCAAGGCTGTTATATTGTCAATAACGGCCTGTTGCGCTTGTTGTTTTTTCTCTTCTTCGGCTTTAGCTGCTTTGGCTATGGTTTTGGCTCGCTCCAGCTCTTTTTGCTGGGCGGCTTCATCCTGTCCTACAATGATGAATCGCCCGTCTTCCCTAGGGGGAGTGCTGAGAATGTCGTTATCAGGGGTAAATCGGAAGCGGTATTCACCTGAAGAATAGCCAAAGTAGACAGCCTGATCAGGTGATATTCCCAGGCTGGCCATAAGCTCTTTTGTTTCCTCAGGCTGAGCAACCTCGATGAGCGTGCCTGAAACTATGCCTGAGGTTGTTTCGACATTTTCTATTTGCAGGAAGGCCACAGGAACACGCAGAGCCTCCGCTTCATGCAGCACCATAAGGTGGGCATTGGCCTGAATTAACGAGAGAATTGTTTTTTTATCGGTTTCATAACGCACTTGACGTTCTTTTTTAATTTCTTCGGCTTTTTTTTCACCCTGCACAAGAGCTTTGTCAATTTCTTTGAGAACCTCAGCAACGAAAGACCTGGCTTCAGGAGAATTGGCGATTATCTCCCCTGGTTGCGCCTTTCTGCCCCCAATAATTTCCAATGGCACGGAAAAATTGGGCTGACGGAAGTTAAATGTCCAGCCATCTGTATTTTTAACAGCGCTTACTTCGAACGTGCCTTCGTAGGCAGTTGTGGGGCTGCTTAATTCTTTCAAAAATACGGTTTCTTCAAGTTTTTGAATCAGGCTTGGGGTGAGCAGGTCCGTACCTGAAATCCCGTATTCTTCAAGCCTATCCCGGTGTTTTTCGATTTTTTCCATCTGTTCAGCGGGAATGGCGTGTGTGAAAAAAGCCTCTTCGCTCATGGGCTCATAAATGCCATCAGCAAAGGCAAAGCTGAAAACAGCCTGGGTTTCTCCGCGGCTTTCAGTAGCCATTATCCAGTCGGTGGTCAGTTTTTGAAGTTTAACGGGATGTTTCCATACTCTGCTAAGCTCACGCTCAAGGGTAAGTTTAAGCAGTTTTTCATCAGGCTTGTCGGCAAGACAACCCGTAAGACTGACGATTTGTAAGACTATGATGGCTACAAGTAACCGTACATACTGTTTGCGCATGATAAACTCCTCGTTCCTCGTTCCAAAACCCGTTTTAACGTTCATTGAGATTATGAGGCCGCTTATTAGGTTGAATATTTTCTTCCAGAAGAGAGCCTATTGGTCTATGGCTTTCCTTAAAGAATATGGGCTTCTGATGATTGAGCCATGGACAAAAAAAGTAAAAATCTGTTTCCCTTGCCCCTTTTAGGTAACTGAAGTTGTGGTGGCAAGGGTGGGGAAAAGGGCCAAACGCTATTTCCCTTGCCCTTCCTTGGCTAAAATCGGCAACAGGTGGGGACTAAACCGCACTACATTTTCCGGCATCCAGCCAAAGTTCTCGGTCTCAATGAAAAGCAAGGTTTCTTCAACGGAACATTGGTTGTTGGTGACGAGGGGAACATCAGCGCAACTGGGCAGAAAGTGGCGTATTCTTTCCACTTCTTCAGGTGCCATCTGGTTTTCGTCCTGAGTAAAGACAACTTGGTAAGCAAAGGCCACTTGGTAGCCGAAGCGAGTTTTTTCTGTCCACACTACCTTGGGATCAGCAATATGCAATGAGTTCCAGCCAACGTTCACAAGGGACTCTAAGCGTTGGATAAAGACCCCTTCGTCCGGTTTTTTTTCAAAAAAAGAACAAGCGCTAAGCGTAAGCAGGCTTATAGCCATGAGGCAAGAGCCGAGAAAAATTTTCAAACCCTGACAAGACAGAAAACCATGGGATGTATAAGGCATATTATTCATGGGGGGCACCATTGGGGGAAAGGGTAAAAATAGTGTGGTTAAGGGCTTCGTTGCTTCGGCGATAAAATGCTCCAAGGTCGTTATTTTCTACTGTTACGAGCAAATCTGGCTCAATGCCGAGGTCGTTATACTGTTTCCCGTTGGGCATAATAATCTCATGGGTGGTCATAATCAGCAACCCGCCGTGTTTAGTGGTAAATATGGTTTGTACCAAGCCTTTGCCAAAGCTTTTTTGTCCGAGGGATACGGCTTTGTCGTTTTGGCGCAAAGCCGCGCAAAAGACTTCTGCCGCGCTTGCTGTGAAAGTATCTTGCCAGAGAAGAACGGGGCGTGAAATTTCACGCGCTTTGGCGGAGGTTTTAAAAACTGTTTTTGTATCGTGGGCGTCCTTCAGGCTGTAAAGAGTCTTGCCTGATGTGAGGAAAAGCTCGGCGCATTGACGCATGGACTCGAGGCTCCCTCCCACATTACCGCGTAAATCAAGGATGAGCGGCGTGTCTTCGGGGACAGCTTCAAGGCAAAGAGTCAATTCGTCTAAGGTTTGAGCCCCAAAGCGATAGATACGCAGACGGGCGAATTCGCTGGCTCCTTCGTCGTCATAGAAAATTTCAACGGATGGGCGATGGATGGGCGCGCGCTTTAAGGCGACTTTGCGTACAGCACCGTCGCTGGCTTCCACCTCAAGGCGTATGACGCTGTTGGTCTTGCCGCGTATGCGATCTTCCAAAAGCTGTAAGGGGATGTTTTGAACGGATTCTCCGTCCACAAGGACGAGGGATTCTCCTTGTTTAATGCCCGCTTGGTCTGCCGGAGTTCCCGCGTAGGGCAGGCAAAGGAGCTGGCCTGTTTTGCTCTGCAACAAATCCATGCCGATGCCTGAATAGTGGGCCGAGGGGGTCAGGAACTTCTGTTTTTCTTGGAGGGTGATATAGTTAGAATAGCTATCTATACCCTGGACATACTCTTTGATGGCGTCGTCCGTGTCCTTCAAGAGCACAGAAAGGGAGGTAAGGGAAGGGTAGAGGCCTTTCTTAACCACAAGGGAGGCTATCTCCTCCGCTTTGGCGGGGAGTTGGGTATCAGCGGCAAAAGCATTTTCTGCTGTTACCGGCGATAAGGCCAGCAACAGCAGAAAGAAGAGTAGTTTAGGCATTATAAGGCGCTTAGGGCAGCTACATCATTGGTTAAGCGTTCTACTTCTTTGCGCAGACGCTCAGCTTCAATGCGCTTCTCTTCTTGGCTCAT
>CAZYJQ010000082.1:0-2220 GCA_964647835.1 uncultured Desulfovibrio sp.
TACGGTTCCGAGTCTGTTTCGCAAATTACCACCTTTGGTAAAATGATGGCCAAAGGTGTTGTCCGTGACGTCGGTCGCGCCCTTGGCATGAGCTTTCAGGAAACCGACCGTATAGCCAAGCTCATCCCCAGCGACCTGAAAATGACCATAAAAAAAGCGCTGGAAGTTGAACCGGAGTTGCGCGCGCTCTATGTCGCTGAAAAGGAAATTAAAAAGCTCCTCGACACCGCCATGAAACTCGAAGGACTATCCCGCCACGCCTCCATCCACGCCGCCGGACTCGTTATTTCCGACAAGCCCATGGTTGACTATCTGCCTGTGTATCGGGGCAAAGGCGAAAGCGACGTTGTTACCCAATACGACATGAAAATGGTGGAAAAAGTCGGACTGGTCAAATTCGACTTTCTGGGCCTCAGGAACATGACCGTCCTTGCCAATGCCGTTAATAACATCAAAGCCCAAGGCAAAGACGCGCCAGACCTCGACTCGCTCCCCCTTAACGATGCCGATACCTACAAACTGTACTCCTCGGGCGACACCGACGGCATTTTTCAGGTGGAAAGTTCCGGCATGCGTAAATACTTGCGCATGCTTCGCCCCAGCGTTTTTGAAGATATTATCGCCATGCTCGCCCTTTATCGTCCCGGCCCTCTCAATTCCGGCATGGTCGAAGAATTTATTAAACGAAAACACGGGCAAATCGCCGTTTCCTACCCCCTGCCCAGCCTTGAAACCTGCCTGAAAGACACCTATGGCGTCATTGTCTATCAGGAACAGGTTATGCAAATCGCCCAGATTGTAGCGGGGTATACCCTCGGCGGCGCCGACCTTTTGCGTCGCGCCATGGGAAAGAAAGACCCCGCGGCCATGGCGGCGGAACGCTCGAAATTCGTCACAGGCGCTTTGGAGCGCGATGTTCCCGAAGATAAGGCCAACGAGATTTTCGACCTCATGGAGAAATTCGCGGAATACGGCTTTAACAAATCCCACTCAGCCGCCTACGCCCTCATCTCCTATCACACGGCTTACCTTAAAACCCACTACAAGGCCGAGTTTATGGCGGCGGTGCTCTCCTCTGAAATGAACGATCAGGATAAGCTGCTCAAATACGTCGCCGCCTGTAAAGACATGGGCGTCCCTGTTCTTTCCCCCAATATTCAAAAAAGCCAATGGCAATTTTCCGTTCATGAAGAACAGATTGTTTTCGGCCTCGGTGGCATTAAAAACGTGGGGCAAGAAGCGATTAGAGAACTTATCGCCGCCAGAGACGAAGGAGGACCCTTTACCTCCCTCCTTGATTTGTGCGTGCGCGTCCCTTCTCGCCGCCTGACCAAACGTACCCTTGAGAGCCTTATCAAAGCGGGCGCTTGCGATTGCTTTGGCGTGTCCAGAGCTGGCATGGCGGCCTCTTTGGATGTGGTCGTTGCCAGAGCCCAAAAAATTATTAAAGACAGGGACTCGAACCAGATATCGCTCTTTTCCATGGTGCCGGAACAAGAAATTGTCACTACCCCCGGCATAGGCTATGACTGCCCCGAACAAGACGCCCCTGAATGGGAAAACAAGCTTCTTTCACAATATGAAAAAGAATCGTTAGGCTTCTTTTTTTCTAACCACCCTCTGCTCCCCTTCAGGCGCGAATGTCTCCGTCAAAACCTTATGCCCCTCGAAGAATGCCGCGAAATTAACGGTAAAATGCAAGTGCGTTGCGCTGTGCTTATCACCAGCGTCAAAGAGATTATTACCAAACGCGGCAAAAAAATGGCCTTTTGTCAGGTCGAAGACCTCACCACAGGGGGCGAGTGCATAATCTTCCCCAAAACCTTTGAGGAGTATAAGGAACTGCTTTACACGGACGAGCCCGTTTTCATGGAGGCCACCATTGATATTCCTGAAGATGAAGAGAACGACCTCCCCCCAGACGAAGACGCGCCACCAAGGGAAATTAAGCTGATTTGCGACAAGATAACCCTCTTAACGGAAGCTTGCTGCTCCAGCAAAGAGCCTGTCTATGTTGAACTTGAAGAACAATATGCCGACACCAACCGCATTATGGCCCTCAAGTCCATTTTAGAAAAACATAAAGGGCAAGTCCCTGTTATTGTTTATTTTAAAACGAATAACCTGTGGTGCAAGCTCGACATCAGCCCCAACCTTTATGTTCAGCCGGGCCCAGAGCTGGAACACGATATTAACGTGTGGATGGAAGCCGCTGTATAA
>CAZYJQ010000082.1:2320-6393 GCA_964647835.1 uncultured Desulfovibrio sp.
GCCGGGCCCAGAGCTGGAACACGATATTAACGTGTGGATGGAAGCCGCTGTATAAGCAGGGGAAAAGGCAGAAAAAAAGGGCGGGAGAAAAGAGCTGAAGGGCTTCGCCCCCTCAGACTCCCGACCTAGAGCATCATGCCCAGGGACCCCCTTTCCCCTCCCGTGGGAGAACATGGAAAAGAAAGACATTGAGGCAGAAAGGCAAGGACAAAAGTTATGCCTCCTGAACTATCCCAAAAAACGAGAAAACTATGAATATTTACGATATTGTCATGAAGCCCCTCGAGGCAGGTCTCTTGGGCAAGATACGTTCAGAAATTGTCCCCCTCGCCCACGGACATGTGCTGGAAACCGCCATGGGTACCGGCGCCAACCTGCCCTATTACGATCCTGAAAAAATCATCAGCTTTACAGGAAGCGGCAAAGAAGTTTCCGCAGAAGGAGAAACAAAAGGCAAAAACCTCTTCCGCGACAGTTTCCATATGATACCTGCCGATATGGAAGCCCTCCCCCTGCCCAATGCTCACTTTGATTCGGTGGTCTCCACCCTTGTTCTCTGCACCGCTAATATCCACAAGTCTCTGGCTGAAATACAACGAGTTCTTAAACCCGGCGGGCTCTTCATCTTTATTGAACATATAAAACCCAAAGGAAACTTGGGGACCCTCGCCGATACCGTTAATAAGTTTTGGCCCAAGCTCGCCCAAGGTTGCAACCTCAACCGCCACACCGACGAAATCATTAAATCCAGCGGGTTTACCAACCTCAACATCCACTACAAAGGCGCAGGCATCTTCTGCTATGGCCTAGCGGTAAAAGCCTAATTTGTACCCGCATTTCATATCCTCTCTCTTTCTCATACCCTTTTCCATATTTTTTCAGCCGCTCCCCTAGGCTGTTACTCAGCTTTCCCCCGACCTGTGGCATATCCCTCCATTTTTCCTTCACGACTCTGCCTTGCCCATCCTTCCCCCTAAAATAGTCAAGGGCGATTTTCCGATAGGGCCAAGGCATTATCCGAAAATCACCCATTTTAAAGAACCGAGAGAAAGTTTCTCTTAGGCTCAGAACTCATTAAACTATTTCTGATTACCTCACAAAGATATTTATTATTCAAGGTCCAGGGAATTATCCCTTGGCAGGGTTTGGGGCAAAGCCCCAAACCGCCTTAATGAGTCCTGAACCTAGCGAATACCGTCCGCCAGAATAGCTTCTAAGGTTTGCGCGAAGTGCTCAATTTGCTCTTGTGTAACAATGAGGGAAGGAATAAGGCGCAGGACGGTATCTTGCGTCAGGTTAACGATAATCCCGCGCTTAAGGAGTTCTTCCCAAATAGCTTTGGCTGGCACGCTCATATCAATGCCAATCATAAGCCCAAGACCGCGAACTTCCTTAATGGCGCCGGGAAACTTCTTACTAATTTCTTCAAAGCGCCCTTTAGCCCACTCGCCAATGGTGGCAGCGTGTTCATACAATTTATCGCGTTCAATAATTTCCAGGGTTTTGCTGGCGGCGGCTGAAAGAAGCGAACCTCCCCCGAAGGTGGTGGCGTGACTGCCTGTGGTAAAGCCTTTGGCGGCTTCTTCCGTAGCCAGCATAGCTCCCATGGGAAGACCGTTGGCAAGGCCTTTGGCAACGCTGATAATATCTGGCTTAACGCCAAAATGCTGAAAGCCCCACCATTTACCTGTTCTGCCAAGGCCGCACTGCACTTCGTCCATCATAAGCAACACGCCCTTTTCACGGCAAAGGGCTTCCACCCCTTGAATAAACTCTGGAGTCACTGCGCGAATGCCGCCTTCGCCCTGCACCGCCTCAATGAGCACTCCGGCTGTTTTATCCGTGATGCCCTCTCTTAAAGCCTTCAAATCGCCAAAGGGAATCTGTTTAAAGCCTTCGGGGATAGGGGCAAAACCGTCTTGGATACGCTCGCCCGTGGCGGCTATGGTCGCCATGGTGCGCCCGTGGAAGCACATATCAAAGGTGATAATTTCGTAAGCGTCGTTGTTCTTTACTCGCTGGCTATAGCGGCGAGCCAGCTTAATGGCGGCTTCGTTAGCTTCCGCGCCGGAGTTACAAAAAAATGCCTTGCCAAAGTGCGCCGTGGCAAGCAGTTTTTCAGCAAGTTTTAACTGCTCTTCCTGATAAAACAAGTTGCTCACATGGATGAGTTTTTTAGCATGTTCGGCAATGGTCTCGGCGACTTCTTCGTTACTGTGACCTAGTCCGATAACAGCGATACCGGCAATGAGATCAAGATATTTCTTGCCGTCACAATCCCACAAATAACAACCGCTCCCTTTCTCAATGGCTAAAGGATACCGAGCGTATCCGCGGCACAAAACTTGTTCTTCTTTTTGCTGAATAGCTGCAAAACGACTCATAACTCATTCCTTGTTAAACGATGGTAAAAACAATTTGAGGATGCTAAAATTCATCGCATTATAGACAGTTATGAGAACAAGGTAAAGCCACAAAACTCCCCCCGCCAGTCTTTTTAAGGAGCTACTGGCAAGCTTATTGATAAGCCCCCTTTTTTTCATACCTCTCTTTTTAACCACAATCCCTCACCCAAGCTTTGACTCTCATCCCAACCACCTATATACAGAAAAGAACACCCCGACATATTGCTTTACAAGGGCTGTTTTATCTAAAAATAATACTCCAATGGTCTTAGGGCCTAACCCTCAGGTTTTTTATGCAATCCTTATTTTCTCAAATGGCCATTTTTATGGCTCAGCGCACTAACCGCAAAAACCTCAAGCTCATACGCAATCTCTTCTTGACCATTGTGGTGTTGCTGGCTGTCTATACCTATATTTTCCACGTTATTATGAGCATAGAAGGCAACGACTATTCCATAGTAACAGGCCTCTACTGGTCCTTAACCGTTATGACCACCCTTGGTTTCGGGGATATTACCTTTACCAGCGACATGGGCAAAATATTTAGTATCATCGTCCTTCTCTCTGGCACTATTTTCTTTATGTTAACCATGCCCTTTGTCTTCATTCACTTTATTTACACCCCATGGTTAGAGGCCCAAAGAAAAGCCGCCAACCCAAGACGCCTGCCCAATACCGTTAAAAACCACACCCTCCTCATCGGCTCCGACAGCATTGCCATTAACATCGCCAAAAAGTTCAAACGCTATGAAATTCCCTATTGTTTGATAATCGACAACATTGACGATGCTTCGCGCCTTAACGAAAAAGGCTATAAAATCCTTTTGGGCTACACTGACGAACCAGAGACCTTTGAAAGGGCCCAAGCCCTCCAAGCCAGTCTCATTGTCGCCCTCAAAGACGACTTTAAAAACAGCAATATCGCCGCCACCGTTCGCGAAAAGTTCCCCGATGTTCCCTTGGCGGCAAGCGCCGACTCCTCCGCCAGCAGTAGCGTTCTACATTTGGCAGGATGCAACTATGTTTTCAACTTTACGGAACTTTTAGGTCAGGCGCTGGCTCGTCGGGTCTTTAATATTTCCATGTGCTCCAACACCATCGCCCGTTTCCATGAGCTTTGCATCGCCGAGTCACCAGCCGATTTTACCGACCTGCTAGGCAAATCAATTTTAGAAATCGACATGCGAAACCGCTATGATATCAACGTAGTGGGCATCTGGCATTCTAATCACTATAAATCAGTCACCCCCAACACCGTCATTGATAAAGACGACGTTCTCCTCTTGGCAGGCACAGCCGATAAGCTTGAAGCGTACGACAGGGCCATGCAACGCAGTTTGGATGTTAGTCATCAACCTCCCGTTATCATCCTTGGCGCGGGGAGGGTGGGCGAGGCCGTAGCCAACACCCTTGAAGGCCGTGGCATCGATTTTCGTATTGTGGATAAAGACGCCAATGTGGCGAAGTTTCACGATAACCGCTTTGTTTTTGGCGACGCCAGCCATTACGAGGTTCTTTGTCAGGCAGGCATTAACGAAACCCAAACGGTGGTTGTCACAACCCACAATGACGACTTAAATATCTATTTGAGTCTCTATTGCCGAAAACTACGCCCCAATATTCAACTTATCAGTCGCGCTACCCTCGATAAAAACATTGAGTCTCTCT
>CAZYJQ010000083.1:0-6288 GCA_964647835.1 uncultured Desulfovibrio sp.
CAGCGTAGCTATGCGTATCAAGGGTTTGCAAAATCATAAAAAACGGTTTTTCCTGTTGAGCCAGTTCCTTTAAAGCGGTTTGAGCTTGCTCGTATAAGTCTTTGTCACGCATGCCCCACTCTCCCTGCACAGGCACATTGTGGCTTTCAAAATATTCCCAGCCCCGCACCTGAGCCGACGGCGCGTGGTTCGTGAAAATATTTTTTGACCCTGAAAATTCCGCTTTACCGCTGAGCATAAACAAGATGGCGTAACCATTTTCTTCAAGGAGCTCGAGCAATGAGACTGCCCCCGGCAAAAAAGTGTTATCGGCTGATTTGTATTGATTCTGGGTGGGGGTTGAGAGGGGCAAGCCGAATAAAAACCCTGTCAAACTCGCCACGGTCCAGTTAAGGTTCTTCCCTTCGTACAAAACGCAATGGGGGTTTGCGTCCTGCATGGCCTCAAGGCGTGGGATAAGGGAGGATTCGAAAAGAGTTTTGCGGGAAAAAGTATCTTCCATGGATTCCAAAGAAAGGACAATCATATTCCGCTTTTTTTCTGGAAACACCGCTTCCTTAGGGTTAAGGGTTACATAATTATCCTGAATAAAGGTGTTTTTTGTATAGGTTCCGAGAAGATAGGGAACAACATCCAAGCGGGCGGAAAAGAACGCCACTGAACACAAGAGCCCGAGCCAACCACACAACCACAAAAGTTTTTTTGCCCCGCCTTGTATGAAAGTATCCAAAAGCCAATAAAGCACCAGGGCGCAAGCGCCTAAAGCCAAGCTGTCCAGCGTAAGGAGGGTGAAGCTTTTAATATAAGACGGCGGTGTTCCCACCAGCGCGTGCTGATAGTGAAACACGATGGCCTCCATGGTTGTCGCTCCGAATTTTTCGCCAATCCACATGGTGGAACGGGCGATAAATGCGCCTAGGCTGAACACTAAAAACACGCCGCCATACCGCAATTGAGAACTCCATAATCCGCCTGTACCCATATATTTTGCCTCTATTGATTCACCAATACGTTTTACCAGTTGTTCAAAAAACCTTGTCTCCATCAGGCTTATTCGCTGTTCCACTCACACTCGTTCAATCCATTCACCAGCGTTATCCAGTTTTGCAAACAAACAGGCTAACCAGCAGGCAAACTAGCAGACAAGCTAGTAAGCAGGCACGCAAGCAGGCTGGCACGGCAGGCCTCTGAGCGCGCTTGAAACCAAGGCACTGCTTTAATCTAAAACATATCTTCTTGGCCTGATGGGCCTGAAACACATGTTCCTGCTCTGAAAAGAGTATTCCGAACAGCTTTTTGTTGTGCATCACAGCGCCCCTTCTTGTCAATGTGGCTCATCTTAAACCATCCATGGCAATTCGAGACAATCCATGACAAAGAGGATTCGAAAGCTCCCTGAGAAGCCAAAGGACTCTTCAAAACAACCAAAACGAGGCTCAGGACTCATTAAACTATCTCTGCTCGCCTCACAAAAATATGTACTATTCAAGGTCCAGGGGATTATCCCCTGACGGGGCTTGGGGCAGAGCCCCAATTCGCCTTAGCCAGTCCAAAACCAGCCTAAGAGCGGCGTAAAAAGCACACAACCGACCATGCCAAAGAGCCCATTGAAGGAAAGTGGCGGCCCCGGGTTCTTTATGGTAGGTTTTTGCAAGGGCAGTCATAAAAACGTGTTTTTGACGGCTCTTCCGCGCTACCACAGCGCCCCGATAACAAAGTGAGAACTGCCATGACAACAAGGCTTCCCGCCGTGCATCGGTTCAAATCTTCCTTTGCCAATTTCATCCAAGGCACTCTTTTACCTATGGTCGTCGTGCTATCAACAGGAATACAGGTATTGTTAAAGCATCCCTTACGTCGAGCTTCCCCCCTTTGTATCCCTTCGTTGACAGTCCTCGTTACCTCGGTCTTTTTACTCACCGCTCTCCCACTCTCCGCCCAAGGAGCCACCTCGTCTCAAATCCTCATCGACGAGACCTTAGTTGTATACGACATTCCCAAAGGCTACACCAATGCCTCACAAGCTGTTGTCAACGCTATCAAGGATGAGTTCGCCGTTCAAGCGCCCATAAGCTGGGTTGACTTCGTGGCGGCGTATTCCCCATCGCCCGATAGTACGAGCAATACGCTTTCCGAGCTGGCTTCCGAGCGACTCGTCATTTTCTTGGAAATGGGTCTCATCAGTCAAAAATTTTCACCCAAAGACTTTCACAAACTTAACAGCTCTGCCATACAATACGCTCGCTCAAAAGACTCCCCTCCCCAAGAATACCGTGTGGATAATTGTCAAATCGTCATCAACCGTCCCCACATTTTCCGCAACACCGACAACCAATTTACAATAGGTTTTCTCGAAACCTTTATTTGCCCCCAAGAAACAACTTGGACACAGACCATTGTCAGCCGTCTGAGAGTGCATCAAAAAATCATTACCGTTCATCAGCTGTGCACTTCTTCTGATTACAAAGACATTCTTCGTTTCAAAAAAAACCACACCACTGCTCTCGGGAATTTACGCTTTCGCTGACAGGCCAAGGGAAAAACCAAAGCCCCAGTTCCCTCCCGATGCTACGGCACCTCTGCTTAGCCATTGAAAAAATACTGAAAGGGGAGTAAGACTAAGAATAGCTGGCGTCCTTGGTATCCCGGATATCCATAGCATCCTTGGTTTTCTTGGTAGCCTAGGAACCTTCGCTGTCTTAGCCATCTCTGATAGCGAAGACTTCTCTGGTAGGCTAGGCATGCGCCCTTCCCCACCCGTAACCACCATTCCCATGAATGACGACAACTTACGAATCCACCGCCTGTCCACAGACCACCTTGAGCAATATGACGACCTGCTCCGCTATGCCTTTCAGGTAACGGAAAAAGACCTTACCGACAGTGGCTGGGAAAATGACGATATCCGTCAGTCTAAATTCCCCGTACTGGAACACGCCAGCGTCTTAGGCTACTTCGACCGCGATACCCTTGTCTCCCAATTCGCTGTTTACCCCATGGAAATGAACATCCATCAGGTTATCTATCCCGTTGGATTTGTCACCAGCGTAGCCACCTATCCCGAGTATTCAGGCCGTGGCCTTATGTCGCGTCTTATGAAACTCAGCCTGACGGAAATGAAGAGTAAAGGGCAATCCCTCGCCTTACTGTACCCTTACTCTTTTCCCCTCTATCGCCACCGGGGCTGGGAAATTGTGGCGGATAAGATGACCTACGCCATTACCAACGCCCAATTACCAAAAAACATAAACGTGCCCGGCTATGTGCGCCGTGTCACCGACGACAGTAAAGATCTTTTTGAATTGCACGCCCGTTTCGCCAAACAAACCCACGGCTGTCTTTTTCGCAATACCCTCGCTTGGGATGAATATTGGCGCTGGGACGATACGGATATTACCATCGCCATCTATTATAACCAAAAAGACCAGCCCCAAGGCTACATGGTCTATTTCATTTCCGATGATATTATGTATATTAAGGAAATGATTTTTCTTAATCAGGAAGCCAGAAAAGGGTTGGTGAAATATATCGATGCCCACGATTCCATGATTGACGAGGTGAGGGGAAGCAACTATTTCAGCGAACCCATCGCCTTTACCCTTGACGACAGCGACATTAAAGAAACCATACGCCCCTACATCATGGGCCGCATCATTGACGTTGGAACCTTTTTAAAACACTACCGATTCACCCCCCACGTCAATGGGGCCTCTTTTACCCTGCACATTACCGACCCGTTTTTAGAATGGAACAACAAAACCTTCACCATAACCATTGAAAACAACCGAGCCCGCCTCACCAACGAATCAAAACACCCCCCCTTGACCATGTCCATCGGCACCCTCACCACCATGTTGCTCGGCTATAAACGAGCCACCGACCTTGCCAAGCTCGAACGCATCCATGGGTGCGAAGAAGACATCAGCCTTCTGGAAAAAGCTATAATTCCCAAAAGACCCTATATTTCAGATTATATCTAACGGTGGAATGAATAGCATATGCTGAGGGGCTTGCCCCTCAACATCTCCATAAAGGACATGGTGCCCTTTGAGCCTTGTCATCTTTTTTGTTTGCAACAAAAAAGAGACTACCATTCGCCCGACACCCTAGTTCACAAAAATATAACATTAATTATTTCATTATATTATATAACACTTCACCTCATTCTCGCATTAAAAGGACATAGCCTACACCTCACCCCCCGCGTATAAAAAAATCCCGCAGATACCTGCGGGATTTTGAGGGAACTCACAAAAAATCTTCTTGTTTCTTACAGTCCAGATTCCTGCTGGCGCAACATTTTCACAGCGCAAAACTCACCGCACATGGCGCAGACTTCTTCGCCAGCGTGTTCTGCCCGTTTAACGCAAAAAACCGTTGGATCAATGGCATTTTTCTCCATGGCAGGCCAATCAAGAGCCATACGAGCCAGGGAAATGTTTCTTTCACGGGCCAAAGCCTGAGGGCGCCCAAGGGCCACTTCCCCGGCTTGCGCCGCGATGCGAGAAGCAATGACGCCCATATGAACATCTTCTTTGCTGGGCAAAGTGAGGTGTTCCGCAGGGGTTAAGTAGCAGAGAAAGTCAACTCCCGCCCGAACAGCGACGGCCCCGCCAATGGCTCCGGCAATATGATCATAGCCGGGGCAAGAATCAATAACTAACGGCCCAAGAACATACAAAGGCGCGCCCTGACTCGCCGCTTTCATTCCGGTAATTTGCGCCTCAACCTCGCTCAAGGGCACATGACCCGGCCCCTCTATCATACACTGAACGCCTTTTTCCCTTCCCTCGCGGGCCAAGCGGCTCAGCATAATAACTTCTTCCCATTGGGCGGCGTCACCCGCATCCGCTCCAGCGCCGGGCCGCAATCCATCACCTAAGGATAAGGTAATATTATACTTTCGGGCAATTTCAAGAATACGCCCGTATTCTGTAAGGAGGGGGTTTTCTTTTTTATGGGTTCGCATCCAGCGGGCTAAGATAGAACCGCCACGGGAAACAATACCCATAAGCCGACCGTCAGCTTCTGAAGCCCAGGCCGCGGCTCGTTCGGTAATTCCGCAATGAACCGTCATAAAATCAACACCCTGCTCGGCCTGCTGTTCAATTTCATCGAAAATCTCATCGGGAGATATTTCGGCGGGGTCTTTTCCAGCGTCAATGTAACGCTGGGCAACGCCATATAAGGGGACTGTTCCCACCGGGCGAGGACAAGCGGCCAGCATTCCCTTACGGATAGCGGTTAAATCACCTGCGATGGAAAGATCCATAATGGCATCGGCACCAGCGGCAAGGGCGACCTGCATTTTGTCCATTTCTACCTGCGGATCGTTTCGCATGGGCGAGGTGCCAAGGTTGGCGTTTACTTTCACACGGGCAGGCTGCCCCACCAGAATGGGACGCAACCCTTTATGCTTGGGGTTGCCCAATAAAACCATGGTGCCACCTTCAATGGCGGCTTTGATTTCATCAAGGCCGAGACCTTCTTCACGTGAAAGAGATTGACCGTGTTCTGCAAACAATTGGCGCAAGGCCGCGTTTTGAGAAAACAATGACATAGAGCATCCTTTATGGACGCGCGCATACGTATGGAAGTTTGAGACGACTTTTTGGAGGATGGTGGAACCATTTTTGGACCCCAGAGAAGAGGATGGTTCCGTTGTCGGCGGCAACTATCCCTACGGCAGTATGAGCTGCGTCAGGTTGTAAGGGTCTGGGACCTATTCCCACTCTCAGCCCGAAAAAGCGGACTCCCCTTAGTTGATGCCTTCTTATAACGCGTTGTTTTCACTCTGTAAAGGGTAGCATTTTTCCTAAGCGCAGATTAAGGCGAATTGGGGCTCTGCCCCAAGGCCCGCCAGGGGATAATCCCCTGGACCTTGAAGAATAAATATCTTTATGAAGCAAGCAGAAATAGTCTCATGAACCCTGAAGCGCGTTCTGGTTTCGGCTTGCCCTTCCGGTTGTACCTGATAACAAGGCTTTCCAGTAACAATTTCGGGCTGTGGTTTTCGGATTGGGGATTGCCCATTACGGGTTACGAATTGTGACTTCAAGGAATAACTATGCCACAAAAAAACCGCTGGAACCTAAGGCGATTCCAGCGGGATTGGGAGAACTGTATTTTATAGAAAGTAGCTTTTGCAGGGCTTTACAGACTTACTTTCGGCCCGTCTCTACCAGTCTATTGGAAAGGCTTATTATTCCTTGGGCGGACGAGGCCCAAAAATGTCAGTCCCTATGCGAATAAAGGTCGCCCCTTCTTCAATGGCAACTTCCATATCAT
>CAZYJQ010000084.1:0-6163 GCA_964647835.1 uncultured Desulfovibrio sp.
GTATTCACCCGCGCTTTAAAAAGCTCAGCCTCTTTGGACGAGAGCTTAACAGGCAGGGCAGTTTCCATATAGGTTGTATAAAAGAGCTCGAAATCGTTAGGAAAAGACCGCTGAAGCGCAAGTTTCCAGAGGCTAATGGAGAGTGCTTGGAGCTCTCTCAAGGCCTTTTTTTTACGGAAAACATGAAAATTTCCAATCCCTAAAGCTTCCAACATGGGCTGATAGTCTAAGGAGCGCAGGATAACCGTAAAAGGTTCAATGACCTCATCAGGGCTAAAACTCGCGGGCTGGATACGAAGACCGTCGGAAGAAAAGGGGGTTTCTGTTGCGCTTATCATGGTATATATATTAACAGACTCTTCAACTTTGAGCAAGCTCTTTGCCGGCATTAATTAATAGGTATTGCTATGATATTATTGGTAATATGCCAACTTGTGTGATTTAAAATAGTCTGAGGGATGTTCAACTGCCTTATGCTGAGTAAGTATAATGGCGGTGCTTTGCTCGTGAGAAAGGCGTGAGGGAAGGGCGAGGCGCTCCGCTAGTCTTTACAATGAAGAAAGTCATGGAGACGGGGGCTTTTTATATGGCAGCTATTTATGATGATTAAATATAGTGCTCTAACAGCTCAGGCCTTGTTTCCCAACGGCCTCTATCAACCCGCGGGTAGCTTTCGTTTTTCAGTGGACGCGTTATTGCTTGCGAGCTTTATGGATGGGGAGTCGGAGCACCTCGTGGCGGATTTCGGTGCTGGTTGCGGTGTTGTGGGGCTGGCGTATTTGCTTAAAAATCCAGAAGCCTGGGTCATGGGTTTTGAAAATCAGAAGGAACTTGTTGGGGCTGCGAACTTGAATGCCAGGAGTTTGGAGTGTGGCGGGCGCTATGCCTGTATCAACCTGGACCTTGCCTGTTCTGCGAGTATGAAATGGGATTTTTCCGAACGGGGCGTGAGGAAAAGTACTAGCGTAAACATACAACTAATGCTAGAAAATATGCCAGCCGAGACGGCGGATGGCATTCAACCTTTTAGTGCTGGCGAGACTGCTGGCAATACGGCAGGCGAGATGATACGCGAGACACCTGATGTGTCACATGAAACGATGACTGGCGAGCACGCTGACAAGGTAGCCTCCAAAATTCGCGCCATGTCCCTCAGGCGAGGTGGGTTTGACCTTGTGTTAAGCAACCCTCCCTACCGGCTTTTGGGAAGCGGGCGCTTGCCTCACTCGGAATTACGCCAGCGGGCTCTTTTTGCTCCGCAGGGTACAGTGGAAAAATTTTGTTCCGGGGCTCATGCCTTATTAGCCTCCCACGGACGGTTGGGGCTTGTCTTTCCTGCCAAGCGGGAAGACTGGATCCGAATGACCATGACGAGGAGCGGTTTTGAGGTTGAGCGTGTGCTTCGGGTTCATGGGCGCGAGGGAAAGCCCGCGACTTTGATTCTTTTGGAAGGGCGGAAAAAAAATAACGGGGATCCTCCGTTGCAAAAAGCTCGAGAGGAAGCCCCTTTGGTTCTCTATGACCAAGCCAACAGGCTGACAGAGAGGGCAGTTCGGTTTTGCCCGTATTTGGGCTGAAGCGGTGAGGCGGTTTGCGCTATGTTATGTGGCTCAAGACCGTCAGGAATCCGTCGGACGCTTTTATAAAGGCGATGGGCGATAACAACAAACCATGTATAAGGTACATTCATGGAACTCAATATTTTAAGTGCGATTTCTCAGGCAACGGTGCTGGCGCAGCTTGTGCTGGTTCTTTTGTTGTGCATGTCCATAGCCAGCTGGGCTATCATTTTTTATAAATTTATTGGCTTACGAGCCGCCCAAAAAAAGGCCATCGCTGGGCTGGAGCGTTTCACCAATGCCAAAAATTTACGTGACGCTGTACAAAGCCTTGGCGGCGACTCAGCTTCGCCGTTATTTCATGTCGCGCAGCAAGGGGTAGCGGAATTTAACCGTTTGCGCGATGCAGGAAGCGCGGGGAATATCGTTTCTGATAACGTGAGGCGTGCTTTACGCCAGGGCGTGAGCGAGAGCATTACAACCTTAAGCCAAAACCTCGCTTTTTTAGCCACTGCCTCCAACACTGCTCCTTTTATCGGTCTTTTCGGTACAGTTTGGGGTATCATGGTTGCTTTTCACCGCATCGGCCTTGAAAAATCAGCCTCCCTTGCTACAGTAGCGCCCGGCATTTCCGAAGCCCTCATCGCCACGGCGGTGGGCTTGTTTGTGGCGGTGCCCGCCACCGTTGGCTACAACATGTTTTTGAATAAATTGCAGGATATTGAAGCTGAGTTGGTCAACTTTGCCGGTGTTTTCCTCAACCGTATTCAGCGCGAGCTTTCAGCCCGCCCTGTCCAGCAAAATACTGACGGTAGGTAAATATGGCTATCGGTAAAACGAGCGGCTTTGTGTCGGAAATTAACGTAACGCCCTTTGTGGACGTTATGTTGGTTTTACTCATTATCTTTATGGTAACGGCTCCCATGTTGACGGAAGGGCTCGATGTGGACTTGCCGCAAACACAAGCTGTGGAAGCCTTGCCCACTGATACCAACCACGTTGTCCTCACCATTAAGAAGGACGGCGCCATGTTCTTGGACCAATACGCCGCCTCGCCCGATTCCCTTGCCGAGCAGCTCCTTACGGTTGTTAAGGAGCAGGACAAACAGCTTTTTTTACAAGCAGACAAGGAAGTTCCCTACGGAGTGGTGGTTGACGTTATGGGGCGCATTAAAGCCGCTGGTATTGAGAAAATGGGCATTGTCGCCGAACGTATTGATGATCCCGTGCCTCCCGCGACAACAGCGGGTAAACCTGCCGGGCAATAAGGATAGCGCAACGGGGAATCATTCCCGTTGTGTGAAGGTGCAAGCTAACTTATGCAACGTTCATCCAGCTTTCTTTTCTCTCTCATCTTTCACCTGAGCATCGTCGTGCTCGTTATTTTTTGGCCCGCTCCCGAACCCAGAAAAGGCGAGCCCCTGACTGGCGCCATGGTGCAGGGTATCGTTACCATTGGCAAGGCTGGCGGAGCCGTTAAAGCCAAGCCTCAACAAACTCCCAAAGATACTTCCGCCGTGAGCAAGGTGCCTGAAGAGAGCGCCGCGGCCGAAGAAAAAACAACGACGGCTCAAACAAGAGTGGAGCCCGCGCCGCTTGTTACCCCTCCCAAAGAAGTGAAGCCCGTGGAGAAAACCCCAGAGGCTCCCAAGGTTGAACCAAAGACTCCTCCGAAAAAGCCTGTGGAAACGCCCGATGCGGTGAAAATCGCTGAAAAACGCGAAGACAAACCTAAGGAAAAGCCCAAAGAGAAAGCCAAAGATAAGCCTCAGGAAAAACCTAAAACGGACACCAAAAAAACAGAACAGAAAACAACTCCGCCCAAGGACAAGAAACCTGCTTCGCAAAAAGGTTCTGCCGCCCAGCAGGCTCTCGCCGATTTAAATAAAGACGCGAAGAAACCTTCTCGTGGTGGCTCCGGTTCGTCAGCGGCAAGCGCCCTTAAGGCGCTCGAGTCTGAACTTGGCGGCGGTGACGGTAGCGGAACAGCCTCGGGTTCTGGCTATGGCGAAGGGGGCTATGGGGATAGCGCGCTTATCGGAAGCTATACGGATTCACTTGTATCGCGCATACGTCCTAACTGGAGCTGGACGGGTCTTGCCGTCAGACAGGCTCTGCAGGCCACCTATCGTATTAAAATCACCCCTGACGGTACCATTGAATCCCATGAGCTTTTAGAGTCTTCGGGCAATAGCAGTTTTGACGCCACCGTCGCCAAGGCCATCGCCCTTACCAGGCAGGTTGAACCGCCGCCTTCAAGTATCCCCAACGGAGAGATTGTGGTCATCTTTAGACCCGACGCCCTTATGCAATAGGGGGCTAGGTTTCTTTGTTGTGGGGCACAAGGTTTTTTTCCTAAGGGGAATTGCGAAATCGGCCCCAGAGATAGTACTAGAGAGTTTTAATGAGCTGTGATACCGTGGCGTAGTTTGTTCTTGAGAGACAACGGTTTTTTATGCCAACGGCTCATTTTTGACGAGGCGAGGCTTCGCTGAAGATGTAAGAGGCTGGCGAGATGATGTGATTGACTCCATAGGGGGTCACGGCTCAGGCGGTGTTTACCATGTTCCTCTTGATGTTTGTGATGGTGTAACACTGCTCCAGCCGTAATATGCCCCTAGGAAATTGTTCGTATTTACGTGTACTATAGAGTGGCTTGCTGTCATCAAAGGTGGCAGTGTTTGTAAGAAATAAATGGAGGATGATGGTCTCTATGAGAAACTATCCTGTGATATTGCGCGGTTTTTTGACCACATTGTTTGCTTTTTGCTTACTTGTTAACGTTGCAGGCGGGGCCACGGCCCATGCTTCCCCTGTTGTGGCCGAAGTTGTCGGCGCGGGCCAAAACCAGCTTAGCGTCGCCTTGGCTCAGCCTGTGGGCAACTCAGGGAACGCCACCAAACTGCAAGGCTATCTTGCCAGCAACCTCAAACTTGTACCTTTTGTTAAGCTTGTTAACGCGGCGGGGATTCCCGGCGGCGGAGCCGTTGGCCCAGATGGCAAGGTAGGCGACTTTAAACCTTACCTCATGGCTGGGGTAGACCGTCTTGTTACAACCTATTGGGTTGCCGACAACCGTGTTGAAATCAGAACGTATTCCACCGCCGATGGTAAATTACTTTTCGGTTTCCCTTATAATTTGGGCGGGGGCGGCGACGCTGTCTATGACCTTGCCGACAAATTTTGCGGCGACTTTCTTGAGGCGACCATTGGTAACGGCGCGTTTTTTCGCTCTACCCTCGCCTTTGTTAAGTCTTCCGGCCCGCAACAACGTGATATATGGGCAACCAAGGCTAACGGACGCCATTTGCGCCAGTTGAGCCATATTAAAGGGCAAGCCCTTTCTCCCACATGGTCCCCTGACGGGCGCTATGTACTGTTTTCTCACATTGACTACCGCTCTCATGGTCTTGGCGTTTGGGACGCGGCGAGCAATTCTGTTCGACGTGTGCGGTTTCCCGGCAACACCGTTATCGGGCCTTCCTATTTTCCTGACGGGCGTGTGGCTGTGAGCCTGACAGACGGGCGTAACCCTAGTATTTTCATGCTGGATCATTCTTTCAACAAAGTGCGTAAACTTGATGAGAGTTACGGCATTGACGTTTCCCCGTCCATTGACGCGAGCGGCACCAAAATGGTCTTTACCTCAAGCCGCATGGGCGGGCCTCAGATTTTTCTGAAAGATTTACGCACAGGGGCTGTTAACCGTATTTCAGCCGCTGGCAACTATAATACCGATCCTTCCATTAGTCCTGACGGTACCTCGGTGGCCTTTGCCCGTCGTATGGCCGGGGGGCACCGTATTTTTGTGAGAGACCTTGTTACAGGACAAGAACGCCAGATTTCACATGGCCCGGGAAGTGACGAGGAACCTGCCTTTGCTCCGGACAGTTATTTCGTGGCTTTTATGTCGACCCGCAATGGTAAGCGTCAGGTCTTTTTGACCACCCGCTATGGCGGACAGGCAACGGCTTTGCCAACGGGCCCAGGCGATGCGGCATTCCCAACCTGGGGCGCCGCGCGTTAAAAAATCCTATAAAAATGCTGGTGTATTTTTATAAAGTGCCTTATGATTTCTTCGTTTTGCATAGTTGTTTCGTTAATATTTAACCATATATACTGTATAAATCCCTGTTATGGGGAGGAGGCTCTATGAAACGTTTTTTTAAAGGCAGTTTTCTGCTTGTAATGGCTTTGTTTTTGTTTGTGGCTACTGGTTGCGGTAAAAATAAACTTGGTGATGAAACCCCTGAAGGCCAAGGCGATGGCTATGGTCAGGAGTATTTCACCCCTGAAGAACAAGCCGCCAAAGACCGCATCACTGATGGTATTGTTTACTTTGCTTATGATAGTTATGACCTGCGCGCTGATTCCAAAAACGTTCTTTCTCAAAAAGCAGGCATCATGAAGCAGTACCCACAGCTTCGTGTTGTTATCGAAGGCCATTGTGACGAACGTGGTACTGAAGAATACAACCTCGCCCTTGGTGAGCGTCGTGCCCGCGCGGCTTATGAGTTCATGATTAACCTTGGCGTACCTGCTTCACAAATGGAAATGGTTAGCTTTGGTAAACTGCACCCCCGTGTAATGGGTGGCGGTGAATC
>CAZYJQ010000085.1:0-6102 GCA_964647835.1 uncultured Desulfovibrio sp.
GTCACCTCCATATCCACAAAAACATCCGAACCGCTATGACGAATCCTAATATGTTCAACGGATCGCACACCCTCAATCTTGCCTAATTGCTCTTCCAGCTCTTTGGTCATAGGCATATCGCCCGCATCGATGAGCACGTTAAAAGCCCGAACACAAAGAGACCAGCTCACCTTAATAATGATAAAGGCAACCCCAAGGCCGGCCAAGGCGTCGGCCTTCTTCAGCCAAGGCACCATGGCGGATTCGGCGGGAAGAAATTCAGCCAGATATAAGGCGCCAAATCCCACCAAAACAACGGCAGAAGACCATATATCCGTGGAAAAATGCATAGCGTCGGCCTCAAGAGCCTGACTGTGATGTTTTTTAGCGACGGCGCTTAACATGCGCGACCTTGAAATATCCACAAGGATGGAGACAACCATAACCCCCACGGCCCAAAGGGAAGGCTCCACCTCAACGGGATGAAAAAAGAGCCTGTCCATGGCCTCCCACATAATCCACCCACAAGTCACCAGCAAAAGAAGCGATTCCACCAAAGCGGAAAAATTTTCAATCTTACCAAACCCATAAGGATGAGAGGAGCTTGGCGGCGTAGCTGATACACGCACAGCAACATACGTCATACCAGCCGCGACGAGGTCAAAGGCGCTATGAATGGCCTCGGAAAGCACCCCGAGACTGTTGGTTATAATACCAACGACTAATTTCATGACTGTTAAAAAAATAGCGGCAAAAATCGAAGAAAGAGCCGCCCGTTTTTTTTCAATGCTTGCTTGCATACCCTTCACCTTGTGGTCTCCATAATGGAATTTCTGAGTGTATCGTAAGAAGAAATTATGCCACACCTGTCCTGCGCAAGCAACAAGGAGCCCACAGACTGTGCAAATCCCAAGGAAGAAGAAACAAAGCCCTAGGGTACTGCCCCCCTCCTCAAAGCAGAGTAGCGAGCTATTCTGGACATAAGGCTAGACGATAACGCAATCTTGTTGTATAGTCTTTCTTACAGTGCATTACTAAGGACAACTGCGTCCAATCAACACATACCAATCATAATGCACTTCCCCATATATTTTGTAATGGTCGCTCGCGCTCTCCGCTCATTTCTTGTGTGTTGAGAGATGTATAGACCTATCACAAAAATACTAATTCACGCATGTTAATGATATATAAGGAGCTTGCTGTGTTTATTCAGGAAGACCTGGTTGTCTATCCTGCCCAAGGTGTTGGGAAGATAGAGGCATTGGAAGAACAAGAAATTGGCGGTTTGGCCGCAGAGTTTTATATTATTCGCATTTTCGATAGTAATATCACCGTTATGGTTCCTGTTAAAAATGCCAAAAACGTGGGCTTGCGCGAACTGTCTACCCCCAAACAGGCCGAGGAAATTTTCACCTTTCTTGAAGATAGAAGCGACTTTACCGGATATACCGGACAAAACTGGAACAGACGCCACAGAGAATATACCGAAAAACTTAATAGCGCCGCCCTCACCGATGTGGCCCAGGTGCTCAAAGAACTCACCCTCATTAGCGGAGAGAAAGAACTTTCTTTTGGCGAAAAACGCCTTTTGGAACAAGCTGTTTCGCTCATTACCACCGAGCTTGCTTTTGTTTTAAAAGAAGAGCCCGAAGCCATCAAAGAAAAGATCACTCTGCTCTTTGAAGATATTTTAGATAAGCAGGAAGAAAATAACGAAGAAAGCGCCTAAAACGCTTGCATTCTTTTAAAAGTTACGCTACCCCCTTTACAGAGCATTTGCCTTTACTCGCAAACGGCCTATCTGCGTTATTTTTATCAAAGGTATGCCCTATTCAATCAATGCGCAAAGGCCTCTGCTCGTCCTACTCTCCTTTTTCCATGGGTTATTAATGACGCCCACTACTATCCAGCAACAAATATTATCCAGACGATTATGCCTTTCGGCATAGGCCGCTAGGGCCCATTGAGCCCATTAACCTTCTTTCCCCTCACCCTTAGGTATGCGAAAAAAAAAGTCATCCCCCACCGACCCAGACCAGCAGGTTGTTGAATCAACCATGAATCTTTCTGAACTCAAAATAAAAACCATGATTGAACTCATGGAGCTTGCCGAGTCGTACTGTGTTGAAAACGCCAGCAGTATGCGTAAGCAGGAGCTTATTTTTACTCTTCTGCAAAGTTGCGCTTCACAAAATGGCTCCATTTACGGCGACGGTGTTTTAGAAATTCTCCCTGATGGTTTCGGTTTTCTTCGTTCGCCCCTGTGCAGTTATATGCCCGGGCCAGACGATATTTATGTCTCTCCTTCCCAGATTAGGCGGTTTGGCTTACGCAAGGGTGATATTATTTCCGGTCAAATTCGCCCCCCTAAAGAAGGCGAACGATATTTCGCGCTCCTCAAAGTAAATGAAATCGGCTACGAACCACCAGCCAACGCAAAAAACCTGGTTCTTTTTGACAACCTCACTCCCATCTATCCCCAAACACGAATTTCCATGGACGTTCCCGGCGACAACCTCTCTGGGCGGGTCATCGATATTTTATCCCCTGTAGGACTTGGACAACGTGGCATTATCGTTGCCCCTCCCCGCACGGGAAAAACCATTCTATTGCAAAACCTTGCCAACGCTATTAACGCTAACAATCCTGATGTTCACCTCATCGTTCTGCTCATTGACGAGCGCCCCGAAGAAGTGACAGACATGGAAAGAACAGTGAAAAACGCCACGGTTATCTCTTCTACTTTTGACGAGCCACCCCAGCGCCACGTTCAGGTTTGCGAAATGGTTTTAGAAACTGCCAAACGATTGGTAGAGCGTAAAAAAGACGTCGTTATCCTACTCGACTCTCTCACCAGACTGGGTCGTGCCTATAACGCCGTAACCCCTTCCTCTGGTCGCGTATTAACGGGTGGCCTTGACGCTAACGCTCTCCAACGCCCCAAGCGTTTCTTTGGCGCCGCGCGTAACATTGAAGAAGGTGGTAGCCTGACCATCATCGCCACCGCCCTTATCGACACGGGCTCGCGCATGGACGAAGTTATTTTTGAGGAGTTTAAGGGCACAGGCAACATGGAGATCTACCTTGATCGCCATTTGGCTGAAAAGCGTGTCTTCCCTGCCATCGACCTGAACAAAACCGGCACTCGTAAAGAAGAGCTTCTCCTTAGCGAGGATGTCCTCAACAGGGTCTGGATTTTGCGCAAGCTTCTCGCCCCCATGAACACCATCGACAGTATGGAATTTTTACTCGACAAAATGCGTGGCACCAAAAGCGTTGCTGAATTTTTGGAGTCCATGAGCAAATAGCCTCAACCAGCGTACTGGCCCGACTTGGTTCCTACAAATCGGGCTCGGTTTGCTTTATCTAGGTCTGAGCTCATTTGATTTAGCACAATGCAGGCCCGACTAAGCCAGATTCAATCTCGCTACTCTCTCTTCCCCCCTGTTTCGGCTCTGCCTCATGCCGAAGGCCCCGCTCAGTATCGAGTTTGAGGTTCCTGCTGGCCTTCTCGTTGACACCTGCAGATTTGATGACGCCTCTCTTTGTCCCTGTTCGTCACCCACACTTTTTTGTGGTGGCGCCTTCTAGGCCCATAAGAGATATTGCGACAATGGCGCCAATCCCCCCCATAAAAGACTCATAAGACGCCTATCGGAGCGAGCATGCCAACCCAAGTTATGAATGATTTACGACTGCTTGTTAGTGACATCGCCCACCAAGTAACTATCCTTGAAAAAGACGCCCGCGAGATTTTGCAAAAAAACTATAGCGAGGAATCCTATCGGGCCATAATGCGCCAAAAAGCGACCTTACTGGCCTCCCTGCACAAGCTTGCTGCCCCCGCCATTGCCGAGCTCCCCCAAACAGAGCAAACAAAGGCCATTGACGAGGGACTCATGCGTTTTTCTCAAAGCGCTTCCAGCGCCTTAAACCTCAACTCGGTTTTTTATATGTCCGCCCTTCTTTTTCCCGAAGACCACAAAGAAGGCACCCCCAACGACCTTGAGCAATTTATTGAAGACTATCTTCAGTAAACTAACAGCCCAAAATCAGCTAAAAGCGTGCCCTCCATATAACGCTCCGTACAAACCCTCCGTATGAGCTTCCTCTAGCTGTCGCCTATGGCAGTCTCCCCCTGCTCGCCACCAGCGGGTTCCCACAGGTTCGCATGCTAAGGCGAGGATAGCCTTGACCTAGCTTCACTGTATCTCATGCCCTTCCCATCAAAGTTTTTGTCTATTCCTGTTTTTAGGAAGTATCCGTCAGATGTATCTGCCAATTTTCCCGCGAGGATGCCCTCACCGTATCCCTAGTTTTATGCTTGGTGGTTGGCTGATTAATGGGGTCGGCAGGATTAGCCCCCTTGTATTGCTGGATACGCCTGTTCTGCACGAAATCATTGGTAATTATATCCATCTATTTCCTTTTTGCCTTACCAGAGGGGCTGGGTAAGGAATTTTTGACAAAAAAAGACCACCTCAGGCGGTCCTTCTATTCCTCACAGGCTCAACAAAAAACTAGAGCTAAAACCCCATGAACGGGTCGTATCACATATTGAAGATGCTCCACCTTTCTACACCCAAGGAAGGAAGACATCTTGTCAAGAACATAACAGATACCCTCAGTCTCCTCGTCGCCAGCCGAACAAAGCAACTACCACCCTCGACAGCAAGGCACGATTTCCATGACAGACGGTTCCCGTGTTGCACAATTTCAGTGGCGGACGATTCCCATGATGGGCGATTTCAGTGACGAACCATTACCGTAGCGAACGATTCCCGTGGCAGACGGATATCAAAAGAACCGCGCCAAGCCTGTCAGGTATCTAATTGACTAAACACCGTGCTCAGTCACGGCAGCATCAGCTTCATCGCCTTTTTCTTCAGGCAAGCGCGTGTACTTTCCTTTAACGCCCGGCGTATAAAAAACGGCGCAGTTCCTTCCCATTTCTTTAGCGTGGTATAACGCCCTGTCCGCCGAATCAATGAGCGATTGTACGGCATCATCCCTGCCACGTTTCAAAAGGGTTGAGGCTCCAACGCTAATGGTGGCTTTAATCTCAAATTCCATATTAGGGTCATCAATGCTCTTAATACGCATAATCGCCTTAGCAACTGCCGTGCGCAGGGCTTCGCTAATAACCTTGGTTTTAGAAACCACAGGGCCAGACAAGATAATGGCAAATTCATCGCCGCCATAGCGCGCTGCGACGTAATCTTTCCAGTCAAGACTGCTCAAGGTATGCTTAACAATTTTAGCAATGGACGAGAGAACATCATCCCCCACCAAGTGCCCATAGGTATCGTTGAATTTTTTGAAAAAATCCACGTCAAACAAAATGAGAGAAACAGGAATTCTCGATTCCTGCCAATCCCGAGCCGCGTCTTTAATGGTCGCGTCAAACTTACGCCTGTTTGCCAGTTTAGTTAGGCTATCAACGAAAGAAAGAGATTCAAATTTTGCTTTGTCGGCTTCAAAGCTCTCCACAACCTGACGCAAACTCGCGCGCAAGTCGGAGAGTATTTTTTCAGGGGCTCTGCCAGAAGCGATGTTTGAATCAACATCATTAGCGATTTGACTCACATCATTGCTATGGCTTTTGAGCAACTGGTTTACTTCCAGCGAGATAGCCTCAACCTCATTGGAAATATCTTGAATTTTCTTTTCAACGGGCTCTACAAGAATCCCCAAAACCTCTTTTTGGCGCTCATAATAGCTCGAATCAGTACAATCTCCCTCTTCCATAATGCGCAAAAGAACGTTTTGCAACGCGGTCTTTTGCATATCGTTATACAAAGGGTTGTAAGGAGAAGCACGCAAGGCAAGAACTAGAGGAGGCCACTTATTATCAAGAGGTACGCCTCGTTTTTGTAAAAGTTTACAAAAATGAAGATTTGCGCCCCAAACGCACTTTCCATCACAAGCAGCAAGCGACATATATAATAATTCCAAAAGGTAAAATGATTGCTGAAAACAACTATCTGATTAAAAAATCACCTTCTTATATAGATATACAACACAAGCCATAGATCTGACAAGCATGGGAAACCCTGATTTTGGGCAATGGCGCGCCCCTTGACCTCTGCCCCTGTTTGGCATAGTAACAAGCCTAACGCCACT
>CAZYJQ010000086.1:0-5894 GCA_964647835.1 uncultured Desulfovibrio sp.
TAGGCATAGCTGTAAGCATAAAAGCCTCCCCGGCATGGCTGGGGGCCATCTACAAAAAAGCCCCCTTGAAAAAGGGGGCTTTCACGTCAATAGGAATAAATTTTTGAGTTAAGCCTCTGGACCACAAATCAAAGGACAAGGTATGGGGTTAAACGACCTGTTCCTCAAGGGTTTAGCAAAAGAACATGGCTCATAAGCCTATTACTCCTGTTCCTTAGTGGCCCCTTCTCAGGTTATTTCTCGGGTGTGCCCTCAGACTTATCATCGGATTTGTCATCGGATTTATCTTGAATCACTTCACTGCCAGATGCGTTCTCTTCGCCATCTTCTAGGAAAAATTCATCCGACTCCGCGGCGTCATGGTTATCAGCCTGCTGCTCTGGCGTGTCTATGTGGGGCACGCCGCCAAGGCCACTGGCAAAAGGGCGTTGGACAAGGGGCGAGGCCTTGGCGTCCGCTTCCACCTTTTCCGAATCTAATAAAATAGAGCGAAACTCAATGACCTTTTCAAAAACGCTGTTATTCCACACCAAAAAAACCCGCTTTTCCATGGGGATTTCTAACAGCCCTGAGATATTCCAGAAACTGGGTACAGCCTCGACCCTATCATCATCTCTAAGGCAAAAAGTCGCCGAGTAGCTGATGCTGGGCGGTAGGTAGGACATGGTGATAAAATAGTCCGAAACATCAACGAGGGGTTCTTCATCCAAGGGCAGAACCCTGCCGTACTTATCAAACTGCCAAAATTGCGCCATGCAAGGCAAGGTTCCATCAGTACCCACGACAATAACACCGCCGTTGTCAGCATTGCGAAAAATCTTAATACGCATTTCGCTCTTTTCAGGGGTAGCTGAACTAATAACAAGCAAGTCAGGAGTGCTTTCTTTAACAAACCACTGTTTAACGCGCCCCACGTCAACCAGATAGTTCTTTTCATTTTCCGTCAGGGGCCATTCGGTCTGGTCAAATACTTCCGCTGGCAAAGAACGCAAAAAATATTGCGCTGTCAACTGGTCGGGACTTTTTACCTGAGACGCCAACGCTTCGGCAGTCACTATACTTGAGATAAGTAACAAGCCAAGGCCCATGCAAATGAATCTTTTCAACATTTATTTTTCTCCGTGTATCGCCATGCCGCTAACTTCAGTATACTGTGGTCCAAGTTGCGACATATTCACCTCTTTTTATATACAAAAATTCACTTTCTTTCAAAACATATTTACTATATACTCTGAAATCTGTCGTTCGACTCCATAATCCTCATCACTTCTCTGCTTTTTTCCTCGCAAAGAAGTGTTTCTTTTTACCAAAACACCGATAACCTCACAGGTTTTTCCCATGCCAATACCCTATGGAACCTTTACAAACGCCTTTGCCATTCTTATAGGATGTGGCATCGGGATGCTTTTGGGCGACCGTTTAACACCCGCCATAAAAAAAGCAACCTTCTTGTCCCTAGGACTTTGCATAGCCGTTATCGGCATGTCCATGGCTCTGCAAACTTCCAACCCCCTCTACCTTGTGGCCAGCGTGCTGATTGGGGGGATTTTGGGCGAACTGATTAATATTGAAGGTTCCATAACCACCGGAGCGCAAGTATTAAAAAAAGTTCTTCGTTCAAAAAACTCTTCCTTTAGCGAAGGCTTTATTGCCGCCAGCGTTATTTTTTGCATAGGTTCCATGGCTATTATGGGCCCCTTGGAAGAGGGCCTGACCGGTGAGAGAAACATTATTTTAACCAAGTCGTTATTGGACTTTTTTTCATCCATCGCCCTTGGGGCGACCTATGGCACAGGGGTCTATTTTTCCGCTGTTCCCATAGTTATTATTCAAGGGAGTTTTACGCTTTTCGCCAACTCCATTAAACCCTATATAACCGATACCATGCAGACAGAACTGACCGCTGTAGGGGGTGTGCTTATTTTGGGGATTGCCTGTAACCTGCTTGAAATTCAGCAAGTTAAGGTTTCCAACATGCTACCCGCCCTCCTCGTCATCATTGGCGTTGTTTACTTCGCGCACCTGTTCTCTGCTGAACTTTCCGCATTCTTATGAAAAAAAACACATTACTCGATACGATTTATATTGAAGGGGCCCGCCAACATAACCTTAAAAACCTCACTCTCACCATTCCTCGCAACGAATTGGTGGTTATTTGCGGCCCTTCCGGTTCAGGAAAATCGACCTTGGCCTTTGACCTTATTTATGCCGAAGGCCAACGGCGTTATGTTGAATCCCTCTCTGCCTACGCAAGGCAGTTTTTACCGCAAATGGACAAGCCAGATGTTGATAAAATTGAAGGGCTTTCACCTGCCATTTCCCTTGAACAACAAGCCGCCTCGCGCAACCCCCGATCAACGGTGGGAACTGCCACAGAGGTCTATGACTTTCTGCGTGTTTTTTACGCGCGCCTTGGCACCATGCACTGCCCTGTTTGTGGCAAGCCCATAACCACGCGAACCATCGATGAAATCATTGAAGATATCATGAGCTTAGGCGAAGGGGCACGCTGTATTATTATGGCTCCCCTTGTGGAACAACAAAAAGGCACCCACCAAGATCGCTTTAAAAAACTTATTTCCGAAGGTTTCGCACGAGTACGCGTCAATGGTGAACTTTATGAACTCACCGAAGCGCCTGTCCTTGATAAAAATAAAAAACACACCATTGACCTTGTGATTGACCGCATAGCCATTCGCGACGGCATTCGCGCCCGGTTGGCAAGCTCCGTTGAATTGGCCCTGCAATATGGCGAAGGACGCCTTATTCTCTTTGAACCTGCCAATGGCGAAAGTGAAGAAAAAGAGAATATTATGAGCACTGAGGCCGCTTGTCCCACGTGCAAGATTAGTCTGCCTCCCCTCTCGCCACAGCTTTTTTCCTTTAACAGCCCCCAAGGGGCTTGCCAGCGCTGTCTTGGCATTGGAAGCATTGAGTATTTCGAGCCTTCCCTTATTGCCCCCAACCAAGGTCTTTCCTTAAGCACAGGCACCATTATTCCCCTTAAAAACCCAAAAGTATTCCAAAAATACGCCGACCAGCTCGCAGCCCTTGGCGAACGTTTCGGCTTCACCCTCACAACGCCCTTGGCGGACTTTTCGCCAGATGCTTACAACGCTCTTTTCTATGGCGAATCCGAACCCGGTGTGGCTCAAACTGACGCCAGTTCCATTTTCCGTCGTAACTGGATGGGGGGTACTTCCACCATTCGGGGGAGACGTAAAAAACAAGAGCAATCGTCAGTATGGCAGGGGATTATTACGGTCTTAGAGGCTGGTCTGCAATTTGGGCATGTTTGGCGCGATGAACTTTCGCGCTATCGCCAAGCCATGCCTTGCCCAGACTGCAATGGCGCGCGCCTTAACCCCACCGCCTTGTCCGTTAAGGTGAACGGGTTGACCATTACCGATTTTTGCAACCTGCCCATTGACCAAACAGCCCGCTGGCTTGAAGAACAAAAGTTTAAAGGCAGTCAAATCATCATTGCTGAACCCCTCACTAAAGAGCTTTCTCACCGTTTGCAGTTTATGGTGCGGGTGGGCCTGGACTATCTCTCCCTTGGGAGAAATATGGCAACTCTCTCTGGCGGCGAAGCCCAGCGCATTCGTCTTGCCTCCCAATTAGGTTCGGGGCTTGTGGGGGTCACCTATGTTTTGGATGAACCCTCCATTGGCCTTCACCCCAAAGACAACCAGCGCCTCATCGACACCCTTCGCAACCTCCAGCAACGGGGCAATACCGTTCTCGTGGTTGAACACGACGAAGCCACCATCCGTGAAGCCGACACGGTCATTGAACTCGGCCCCGGCTCTGGCGAATACGGTGGTGAACTTGTTTTTCAAGGCTCGCCCCAAAAGCTCCTCAAGTCATCTTCCCTCACAGGTCAATATTTACGAGGCGACCTTAAAAACGGCGCGCCCGAAAATAGAGGAAAAAAGCAAGGTGAGCTTGTCTTACATAACGTCACCACCAACAACCTCAAAGGAATTGAATGCCATATTCCTCTGGGCGTTGTCACCTGCGTCACAGGCGTTTCAGGCTCGGGTAAAAGTTCGCTGGTGGTGGATTCTCTCTATAAACACATTGCCCTGCAACAAGGGATTAAGGTCGAATCGCCGGGTAGCATTGGAGGCATCGAAGGGCTGGAGGCCATTGAACGCATTATCGCCATTGACCAAAGTCCCATCGGACGCACACCACGTTCGAACCCCGCCACCTATACCAAAGTGTTTGACGAAATCCGTACTATTTTCGCCCAAACACCAGACTCGAAAAAACGCGGCTTTACGCCCAGTCGATTTAGCTTCAACGTTAAAGGAGGCCGTTGCGAGGCCTGTAAAGGCGACGGTCAAGTGAGGGTTGAAATGCACTTTCTGCCCGATATTTTCGTGCAATGCGATGTTTGCCATGGCAAGCGCTATAACCACGAAACCCTTGAGGTGCAATATAAAGGTCTGAATATCGCCGAAGTCCTTGACTTAAGCGTTCATCAAGCGCGAAGCTTTTTTGAAAACTACCCCGCCCTCGAGCGCCGACTGGCGATTTTAGAAGAAGTTGGCCTCGGGTATATTCGTTTAGGCCAATCCGCCACAACCCTTTCTGGCGGCGAAGCCCAGCGCATTAAAATATCTCGTGAACTTGGCAAGCGAAGCCTCCCCGGAACGCTCTATATCCTTGACGAACCCACCACGGGCTTGCATATGCATGAAGTGGGAAAGCTCATCAAGGTCTTGCATCAGCTCACTGCCCGTCAGGCAACGGTTGTGGTTATTGAGCACAACACTGATATGATCCTTTGCTCGGACTACATCATTGACCTTGGGCCGGGCGGCGGAACGAACGGGGGATACCTCATCGCTTCTGGCACTCCCGAAGAAATCTTCCATAACCCGAACTCGGTCACAGGGCAGTTTTTAAAGGAACACCATAGCGACACGGTTCTCCAAAGCGCACCGCCCAAGAAAACGCCTTCTCCCCAAAAGCCTGCCAAAACCACGGCTCAAAAAAGCCCTGCTGCCAAAGACTCTTCGCCAAAGGGAGCGCCCTCTAAGAGGACTCCTCCTGAGGCGAATCCGTCCAAAACAGCTTCGACCAAGACAGCGTCGTCCAAAGTCACGCCATCTGAGACCGCTCCAGCTCGCAAGGTTCCTTCTCAAAAGGTTTCGTCTGGGAAGGCTTCTTCTGGCAAGGTGGCGAAATCCAGCTAGCACATGGGAACGAACAGATAGAATTCCCGTGGGAATAACACGATATAACGCGCCCCAAGACATCAAAAGCCCCTCTATTGAGGTACTGATGCCTTGGGGCTTCTTATTTATTATGCCTACGCTCCACCTGCCGAGGGCAACCCTACCATCGCCTCAAATTTCCACGGTGTTCTTTCTCTATCAGCTATCGTTATCCGAGTCCCTTTTTCTGGACTTCTCTTTTTTGTCAATGAAAGAACGGCCCACGCACATAAGGGGGATCGCAAGTTTTTTCACAGCCTTCCCTTGCCAAAACTCTCAAAATGTGCAATTTTTTGCATGGGTATAACCGCATACAAAATGGAAGCGGTGAAGGCTTCTTTGCCCTGCCCTCAATGCCCGCTCTACCCCTGTAAAGAATGGTTACGCTATGGAAATTTCGACAACTGTAAAAGAACGGGGAACCGTTATCATGGCGATTCTCGCCCTTCTTTCCATTGGGATAACCGTTCTAGTGTCTACGCTTCAAACCTTTGAAGCCCAAGAGGCCAGTGAACAGCGCCACTTGAATATGGCGAGCCAGTCCATCCTGTTAGCCCTTGAAAGCGCCATTTATAGCGGTTCCAACGATATTCGCCGAGATTACCTCAACAGACGCACCAACGTCCTTTTCGACACCCTGAAAAAAAGCGAAGATATTGTTTTTGT
>CAZYJQ010000087.1:0-5816 GCA_964647835.1 uncultured Desulfovibrio sp.
ACCTTTCTCGACCCCAGTCAAGATTTGCAGGGCGCGGGCTATCATATCCACCAATCGCAAATTGCCATTGGCTCAGGCAGACTCTGGGGTAAAGGCTTCTTAGAAGGAACGCAGAGCAAGCTGCGCTTTTTACCTGAAAAACACACGGACTTTGCCGTGGCTGTATTTAGCGAAGAGTGGGGCTTTATGGGCTGTGTGGTCTTGCTCATTTTATTTAGCTGCTTTTTACTCTGCATTGTAAGCACTGCCGTAGAGGCCAAAGACCGTTTTGGAAGCCTGCTCTGCGCCGGGGTGTTCTTTTATTTCTTCTGGCAGATTTTCATTAATATTGGTATGGTTGTGGGCATCTTCCCCGTTGTAGGTATCCCCTTGCCGTTTATTAGCTATGGGGGCACCGCCACGGTAGTGAATTGCATCCTTCTTGGCCTTGTGCTCAACGTCTCCATGAGGCGCTTCATGTTCAAGGCGCCTCAATAGTGACCAGAAGTATTGTATAGGCTTTGCCAAAAAGGACATAAGTCTATATGTTCTCACCGTCATCAGTCAGTTGTTTTGTTGAAAAGTCAGCAGAATATAAGGAGAATTTATGGCAAAAGAAACAGGCTATACCGCTATTTTGGGCGACAGTACCGAATACACGGGTAAGCTTTCCTTTTCCGGAATCGTGCGCATTGATGGTAAATTCTCTGGCGATATCAACTCCGATGGTAAACTTGTGCTCGGTAAAGACGCCTGTTTTGAAGGGGTCATTCGAGTGAGCGAGCTTGTTGTACACGGCAAGGTCTCGGGCGAGCTTTTCATAAACAAACGCACCATCTTACACCAAACCGCCAAGGTTTCAGGCAATGTGGCGACCAGGCTTCTTATCATGGAAGAGGGCGCTGAGCTTTCAGGGTCTTTGCAAATGGGGGATTCGGCCGAGAAAATCGTCGCTGAAACCACTGTTGCCGTCAAAGAGGCCGAAATTTTCGTGACAGCCTCACCTGAACAATAACTTCTTTTTTCGTATCTTTTGTAAATAGGCGCAGGGAGCCAGTTTGTGACCTTTTGCACATGCACGGGGTGAAAATTAGCTGCTCTTTGCTGAAAAGGGATTGACTCGAAGGCTTTCTGTGGGTAGAGTTGTCCGAAGTTCTTTTTTTCACAACCTTTCTTCAAGAGGATGGCTAGTATGGGAAGTATTGATATTGATTACACAATAATTATCCAACTTATCAACTTTCTTGTTGCCGTCTGGGTAGTGAGTCATTTTCTTATCAAGCCCATCCGTGAGCAAATTAAAAGTCGCCAATCCCTGATGCAGGGATATATGGACGAAATGGGTCTTTTTACCGAACAGGCTGACAATGAACTTGCCACCTATGAGGCAAGTCTTGACGCCGCTCGTGAAGAAGCCATTGGAGTTCGTGGCACATTTGTCGAAAAAGGGCATGAGCAGGAAACTTCCATTGTGACCACGGCTCAGCAAGAAGCTTTGGCTTTGGTGAAGGCTTCTCGTGACGAAACAGTCAAGGAAGCTAAAAAGGCCCTAACAGCGTTGAAAAAACAGGTTCCGACCTTTGCTGAAAACGTTGTTTCTAAAATTCTCCAGTAACCCTTCATCGTTCCCTAAAAAGGAGGACAATACGTGCAACGCTCAAAACTCATTTGTCTTATCATAGGGCTTGGAGTCGCTGCTGTCGGGCTGGGGTTGACCTTGCAAGGCACAGAAACCACGAAATTACTGGGGAACTTCACCTTCAGAATTGCAAACGTTATTCTGTTCGGCTGGATTATCTGGTATTTTTTTGGCGACAAATTGGGTGCCTTTTTTAAAGGCCGCACCGAAAAAATAGCCGATGATCTTGCCTCACTTGAAAGAGGAAAAGCCGAAGCCCAGGAGAAACTCGCGGGCATTGAAAGCCGCATTGCTTCCCTTGACGCGGAACGCGAGGCTATTCTACAGGCCTACCGTAAACAAGGCGAAACCCTCGAAGCCGAAATTGTGGACCGCGCTCATAAGACCGCGGCCCAGATTGTGGAGCAGGCCAAAGCGACCGCCCAGTCTGAGGTGAGCAACGCCATTGGCGATTTGCGCTCCCAGATGGCCGATGAAATCATCGCGGCGGCTGAAAAGGCTCTGGCCAAAAAACTCACTGCTGCTGAACAGGCAAAGCTTGTGGATAAATATTTAACAAGGGTGGTGCTCAATTGAGTTGCAACATCGTCGCAAACAGATATGCCAAAGCGCTGTTCTCCTTAGGAAAAGAGGCAGGCCCCAAAAAGCTGGACGCCTTTAGTGTGTCCCTTGGCGGATTGGGAGAAGCCTATGGCGCTTCGTCTGCCCTTGTACAGGTTCTTTCTTCTCCGCTGTTTTCTGTGGAGGAAAAGCGTAAGGTATTAGGCTCGCTGGCTGAGAAACTTTCAACAGATGAGACTGTCCTGAATTTTTGCTATCTGCTCGCTGAAAAACAGCGAATGGATATGCTTCCTGCCATTGTCGCTTCCTTTGGCAACTTGCTTGACGAAGAGCGTAATGTTCTTCGCGGCGAGGTTGTCACGGCGACCGCCCTTGCGGCGAAAAAGCAGGAAAGTGTCTTAAGCGCCTTGGGAAAGAAAACAAAAAGTACCCTGGCTCTTGAATTTGGCGTTGACCCAGAAATCCTTGGCGGTGTTATGCTTAAGGTGGGCGACAAGGTCCTTGATGCGAGCCTGCGCGCGCAACTTTCCATCCTAAAAGACTCTATCAAGAGGGGTGAATGAAGCCATGCAGATAAAAGTAGAAGAAATCAGCAAGATTATCGAAGATCAGATTAAGAACTTCGACCAACGGGTGGAAATGAGCGAGACCGGCACCGTGCTTTACGTCGGTGACGGCATTGCCCGCGTTTATGGTGTTACCAATGCTATGGCCATGGAGCTCCTTGAGTTCCCCGGCGGTATCATGGGGATGGTTCTTAACCTCGAAGAAGACAACGTTGGTGTTGCGCTTCTCGGTCCCGATACTGGCATTAAAGAGGGTGACCCGGTTAAACGTACGGGGCAGATCTTCTCAGTTCCAGTTGGTGACAAGGTTATGGGCCGGGTTTTGAACCCCCTTGGCGAACCCCTTGACGGGTTAGGCCCCTTAGGCGACGCGGAAATGCGTCCTGTTGAAATTAAGGCCCCCGGCATTATCGCCAGGAAATCTGTTCACGAGCCGCTCCAAACGGGCATTAAGGCCATTGACGCCATGACCCCCATCGGTCGTGGTCAGCGTGAGCTTATCATTGGCGACCGTCAAACAGGTAAAACAGCCGTTTGCATCGACGCCATTTTGGCCCAAAAAGACACGGACGTTCACTGTTTTTATGTAGCCATCGGTCAGAAAAAATCGACTGTTGCTTTGGTTGCCGATACTCTCCGCCGTTACGGCGCCCTTGAGTACACGACCATTATTTCCGCTACTGCTTCCGAGCCTGCTCCCCTGCAGTACATCGCGGCTTATTCCGGTTGTACTATGGCTGAGCACTATCGTGATAACGGCAAGCACGCCCTGATTGTTTATGATGACCTATCCAAACAAGCGGTGGCTTATCGCCAGATGTCCCTTCTCCTTCGTCGTCCCCCAGGACGTGAAGCTTACCCTGGCGACGTTTTCTACCTGCACTCCCGTCTTTTGGAGAGAGCCGCGAAAATGTCCGATGAGCAAGGCGCTGGTTCCATGACCGCGCTGCCCATCATTGAAACCCAGGCGGGTGACGTTTCTGCTTACATTCCTACCAACGTAATTTCCATTACCGACGGTCAGGTGTATCTTGAGCCTAACCTCTTTAACGCGGGGATTCGTCCGGCCATTAACGTTGGTCTGTCAGTTTCCCGGGTTGGTGGCGCCGCTCAGGTAAAAGCCATGAAACAGGTTGCCGGTACCATGCGTCTTGACCTTGCTCAGTATCGCGAACTGGCGGCTTTCGCCCAGTTTGGTTCTGACCTTGATAAAGGCACACAGGAAAAATTGAACCGCGGCGCTCGTTTGGTTGAGCTGTTGAAACAGCCCCAGTACGCGCCCATGGCCGTTCACTTACAGGTTATCTCCATGTTTGCCGCGACCCGTGGTTATATGGATGATGTGCCTGTAGAAGCGGTGCCTCGGTTTGAAAAAGAAATGCTCGACCATATGGCGGCCTCTGAGTCCGCGGTGATCAATGATTTGAAGAGCAAAAACGCCATTGATAGCGACTTGGAACCCAAGTTGCGGGCTGGAATCGAAGCCTTTAAGAAAAACTTTAAGGCATAGTGAAGGAGGCATAGTATGGCTTCTTTACGAGACGTCCAGAACAAAATTGGCGGGGTCAAAAAGACCAAGCAGATAACCAACGCCATGAACATGGTGGCATCGGTTAAGCTGCGTGGCGCTCAAACGCGTATTGAACGCTTTCGCCCCTATGCCGACAAATTCTTCGAAGTCTTAATGGATTTGACCTCTAAGTCAGGGGATGTTTCACATCCCTTGCTAGAGAAAAGAGCCGAGAAGAAAAACGTTGGTATTGTGCTCATGACCTCAGACAGAGGGCTTTGCGGAGGCTTTAACGTAGGGATTATCAACGCGGCTGTCAGGCTGGCGAAATCTTATGTTGAAGAGGGCGTTACTCCAAAGTTTTATTGTATCGGGCGCAAAGGCCGCGATGCTGTAAAACGTTTGGGATATGACATTGTAAGCGAAGAAATAGGCCAGTTGAACTCTTTCGACTTTCAGTTGGCTGTATCAATAAGTAACACCGTGCTTCACGACTTTGTCTCTGGCGCTGTTGATGAAGTGCATATTGTTCATGGTAAGTTTGTCAGCCTTGCAAGGCAAGAACCTGTTCTCGTCCCTGTCCTGCCCGTGGCGGGGGATGAGTTACAGGCTTCGACAGAGGAAGAAACTGGCGGCAGCACAATGGAATATGCTTATGAGCCTTCTGTTTCTGCTATCTTGGCAGATATTTTGCCCCGGTTTGTTAAGGTACAGGTGTATAGAGGTTTGCTGGATACTTCCGCCAGTGAACACGCCGCGCGTATGACAGCGATGGACAACGCCACAAGGAACTGCGACGATATTATTTCGGCCCTTACCTTGTTGTTCAACAAAACGCGTCAGGCGGCAATTACAACTGATCTTATAGACATCGTAGCAGGCGCAGAAGCGCTCAATGGTTAAATAGGGAGCGTGATGGAATGAGTGCAAATACAGGAAAAATTGTGCAAGTTATTGGCGCGGTTGTGGACGTAGAGTTTTCGTCTGGAACACTGCCCAATATTTTGAGCTCGCTGGAAATTAAAAACCCCAATAACGTAAACGCGCCTGAGCTTATCTGTGAAGTTGCCCAGCACTTGGGTGACAATATCGTGCGCTCCATTGCCATGGACGCCACAGAAGGTCTTGTGCGGGGAATGGCTGTAGTTGATACAGGCAAGCCCATTATGGTTCCCGTTGGCGAAGCCTCGCTGAGCCGTATTATGAACGTTGTTGGCAAGCCCGTGGATGAGCAAGGTCCTATTAAGACCGATAAATATATGCCCATCCACCGTGAAGCCCCAGAATTTGTCGAGCTGAACACCAAAGTTGAATTGCTTGAAACAGGTATCAAAGTTGTTGACCTGCTTATCCCCTTCCCCAAGGGCGGTAAGATTGGCCTCTTCGGTGGTGCTGGTGTTGGCAAAACCGTTATTCTTATGGAAATGATTAACAACATTGCCAAGGAACACGGCGGTCTGTCAGTTTTCGCAGGCGTTGGCGAGCGTACCCGTGAAGGGAACGACTTGTATTATGAGTTTAAAGAAGCGGGTATTTTGGAAAAAGCCGCGCTGGTGTTCGG
>CAZYJQ010000088.1:0-5772 GCA_964647835.1 uncultured Desulfovibrio sp.
TGCCGCGTTTGTTGGCGGGGGTGCGCTTAACCCGGCGTGATATTTTAAGCCTTGCTCATGGCGGCTTTTGTGAGGGCTGTCCTGAATGCCACTATCCGGCCTGTGGCTTTGGTAAGGCGTTGTTTTGATTTGGTCGGCAGCACGCGCGTTCGCTTGATGCTGAGTACACTATAAGGAGCACTGCATGATTCAAAAAAGGTTTTTCATCAACGGCGTTGAGTACAATGTCTTTGTAGATCCTGAAGAATTTTTGTCCACAGTTCTGCGCGAGCAGCTGGGCCTGACAGGAACCAAAGTCGGTTGCGGTCAGGGACAGTGTGGCGCCTGTTCTGTTATTTTGGACGGAAAGGTCACTCGGTCATGCATTACCAAAATGCGTCGCGTGCCTGAGGGGGGCCATATTACCACCATCGAAGGCGTGGGTACCCCCGAACACCTCCATCCATTGCAAAAATCTTGGGTGAAACACGGTAGTGCCCAGTGCGGATTCTGTAGCCCCGGCTTCATTGTATCCGCCAAAGCCCTGCTGGACGAAAATAAGAACCCCAGCCGTGAAGATGTTCGCGATTGGTTCCAAAAACATAAAAACGTTTGTCGTTGTACGGGATATATCCCCCTCATCGACTCTGTTATGGACGCCGCCAAGGTTATGCGCGGTGAAATGAAGATGAGCGATCTCGACTTTGTTATGCCTGCTGACGGTCGCATTTGGGGGTCTTCATACCCTCGTCCCACTGGTATAGCCAAAGTAACGGGAACCCTTGATTACGGCGGAGACCTTGGTCTTAAACTGCCTGATAACGCACTGCATATCGCCCTTGTTCAAGCCGAAGTTTCTCACGCTGAAATTTTGGGAATCGACACCAGCGAAGCAGAAAAAATGCCCGGCGTTGCCAAGGTTATTACCCATAAAGACGTGAAAGGCAGAAACCGCATTACTGGCCTCATTACCTTCCCTTCAAACAAAGGTGATGGCTGGGAACGTCCTATCCTTTGTGATACCAAGGTGTTCCAATATGGCGACGCCATTGCTATGGTATGCGCCAGCTCTTATAAAGAGGCTGTGGCCGCAGCTGAAAAGGTAAAGGTTGATTTGAAACCCTTGCCCGCCTATATGAGCGCCCCCGCTGCTAAAGCACCTGACGCCATTGAAATCCACCCCGGTACCCCTAACCACTACTTCACCCAGATGTTAGAAAAGGGCGAAGATACCGCGAAGTTTTTTGGCGGTGATTATGTGGTTGCGGAAGAATCCGTTATCACTAGCCGTCAGCCCCACCTGCCCATTGAGCCAGACGTAGGCTTTGCTTACTATTCTGATGACGGCAAACTGCATGTTCACTCCAAGTCCATCGGGATTCACCTTCATGCTGCCATGATTGCCCCCGGTTTGGGTATTGAGCTGGAAAACCTTGTATTAGCCGCTAACCCCATGGGCGGTACCTTTGGCTATAAATTTAGCCCCACCATGGAAGCTCTCGTAGGTGTCGCCACCATGGCTACCGGCAGACCTACTTTCTTGCGTTACAACTATCGCCAGCAACAGCAATACACAGGAAAGCGTTCGCCTTTCTTGGTTGATATTCGCGTGGCGGCAGAAAAAGACGGTAAAATAAAAGCCATTGAATATGACTATGATGTTGACCATGGTCCTTATTCTGAGTTTGGCGACTTGTTGACCGTGCGTGGTGTTCAGTTCATCGGCGCGGGCTACGATATCCCCAACATCCGAGGCGAAGGACGCACCATCTGCACCAACCACGCTTGGGGCTCTGCTTTCCGTGGCTACGGTGGCCCACAGGCCGCCATGGCGACCGAGCTTGTCTTTGAGCGTATGGCTGAAAAACTGGGTATGGATCCCCTTGAGTTCCGTTATGTGAACGCTTGCCGTCCCGGTGGCTTAAACCCCTCTGGTCAGGTGCCTGATTCCTTCTCTGTGCCTAAGATGATTGATGCTCTTCGTCCTAAATACAAGGCCGCTCAAGAAAAGGCCGCCAAAGAAAGCACCGATGCCTTTAAAAAGGGCGTGGGCGTTGCCGTTGGCGTATACGGTTGTGGCCTGGACGGCCCCGACACCTCCGAAGCCTATGTTGAAATGCACGAAGACGGCACCATTACCGTAGGGTCGGCTTGGGAAGACCACGGTCAAGGCGCTGATATCGGTGCCATTGGTACAGCTCACGAGGCTCTTCTACCCATGAAGGTTGCCCCTGAAAGACTGCGCTTTACCTGGCCTGATACGGAAAAAACACCTAACTCTGGCCCCGCTGGCGGTTCCCGCTCACAGGTTATGACGGGTAACGCCATTCGCGTGGCTTGTGAAATGCTCCTTGAAGCGTCTCGCAAAGCTGACGGCTCGTATATGGATTATGCCGAACTTAAAGCCGCTGGAAAGGCCACTCGTTATGATTCTACCTTCTCTGTCCCCGGCGTCCCTTGCGACGACAAGGGACAGGGTAAACCCTTTATGGTGTATATGTATGGCGTGTTTATGGCGGAAGTTACCGTTGAAACCGCCACAGGTAAAGTTGCCGTGGACAAAATGACCATGATGGCCGACGTTGGTAAGATTAACAACAAGATCGTTGTTGATGGACAGATGTACGGCGGTCTTGCTCAGAGCATCGGTTACGCTTTGACCGAGGATTTTGAAGATATTCAAAAGCACTCGACCATCGCTGGCGCTGGTGTTCCTTATGCCAAGGACATTCCTGACAACATGGAACTGGTGTACTTTGAAGAAGAAAGAGAGTTCGGTCCCTTTGGGGCGGCTGGTTGCGGCGAAGTGCCCTTGACCGGCGCGAACCCTGCTATCTTGAACGCCATTTACCATGCTTGCGGCGCGCACGTTACGCGCATCCCCGCTCGTCCTGAAGTCGTTTTGGCGGCAATGAAGAAATAAACTCATTTCCCGGCTTTTGTGTGACTCGATTGCACAGAAGCCGGGAAAACTGATGCGGTTTTCTTCGCACTTGGTTTCATATGGATTATCTTTTTTGCTTTATCGGCACCGGGCTGTATGTGTCTGGTGCCGATTTTTTAGGCATAATTTACGACTTTCATCATGTCTATTCGAGCTTTGTACAGCCGTTTGCTTCAAGTTCGCTTGACTACCCCTTGAATGATCGTTCAGTGGTAATATTATTTTCATGGTGTGAATATCAGGCGCTTACCTAGGACTTATCCCAGTGTTGGCTGCGGCATTTATTTTTGCTTTAGGCTAATTCCATAGCAGAGGACGAGCCCACCCCATAGGCTTTCCCTTTGGTCTATTTATTCTTCTGGCTACTCGTGCTATGCTGTAGTCCTTGAATGGAAAGCGTTTAACGCTCTAGGGCTGTGATAAAGGAGCTATCGTGGATCAGCATTATTTACGACAATTTGAGCAACTTTGTACGCAGGAATCACCTCCTGCCTGTCAAACAACCTGTCCCATCCATGTTGAAGCGAGAACTTTTTTAGATTTTATGCGAGCGGGTAAGGTACGAGATGCGCGAAAATGTCTTGAGCGAACCATGCCCCTCGCCAGTTTGGTCGGTCTGTTGTGTGAAGGACATTGCCACGCCCAATGCGCCCGCGCTCGGGTAGACGCGACGGTTAACATAGCCCTTGTCGAAAGAGCCTGCGTGTTGGCGACATCACCCTCAAAGCCTTTTCCTTTGCCCGCCAGTGGGAAAAGCATCGCCGTTGTCGGGGGCACTCTGAGCGGCTTAACCGTGGCTTTTGAGCTGGCAAAAAAAGGGCACAGCGTAACCGTTTTTTATGCTGCTTCTCTCGTGGCGCGCGCTGCTGAACCTGTTGGTGAACCAGTCGGTGAACCAGTTAGTGAAGCAGGCGACGAAGCCGTGGGAAAACCCTTGGTGGAAGAGTTTTCAAAGGGTTTCTCAGGAGACTTTTCAAAAGACCCTTCAAAACAGGCCCCACATAGCGCCTTGGAAAAAATAGTTGTTGAAAAGGCTGTGGCTGAAGCTTTAGACCAGCTCAAAGCCCTCAATGTTGTTTTCAGTGCCACCCAAGAACAGGGAACTGCTTTTCTGGAGGGATTGGGGCAAGACTTTGGAGCCGTCTATATCGCTTTGGATGCGGAGCATCTAGTGTTCTCCCCCCTTCAGGATTTACAAGGTTTCGCTCCCATTGACGATTTTACCCTACAAAGCGCCAAATCCCGTTATTTTATCGGTGTGCATAGATCCTTTTTCAAACAGGGGGCGGACTCTGCGTCTTTTTCAGGAGAAGCCCAGAGCAGCGGCGAGGCTCTTTTTTTACATGGATTTAGCGTTTTACCTCCAGGGGTAACTTGCGAATCTGGGGGGAGCACCGATACCTGTGGGACTCACAAGGGCGGCAAGGGGGCAAGGGATACACGCCTTTCCCCGATAGAGCGTGTCGCCATGGGCAAACGCGCCGCAGGTTCCATAGACAGATTTTTGCAAGGTGTTGACGCTGCCACTGCCCGTGAGGTCGAATTTGTACATCCCACAGACCTGTATACCAACACTGAAGGCGTGGAAAAGGTAGCTCCTATCCTTGCCGTTGATGAAAAAAAACCAACCCTTGACGAAGGGCAGGCCGAGGCGGCTCGCTGTATTTCGTGTAGTTGCCTTGAGTGCGTCAAGCATTGCGCTTTTCTTACGGCCTTTGAGACTTACCCTAAAAAATTAGCGCGGGCCATTTTTAATGGCTTTGGCATTGTGAAAGGCTTTCGTCAAACCAACAAAGCGACCAACTCTTGCGCCGAATGTGGACTTTGCGCCGCAGTTTGTCCTAATAACGCTGATATGGGCGTTTTTTGCGCCATGGCTCGGAAAACTATGGTGCGCGATAAACATATGCCGCCTTCCGCTCACGAATTTGCCCTGCTTGATATGGAACAGAGTAATGAGTGTGAAGTGGCTTTTTTTCGTCATCAACCAGGTTTCTCTGCCAGTTCCCATATATTTTTCCCAGGCTGCCAGTTGCCTGCCACCTTGCCTAAAGAAACGAGCTGGGCTTATGAGCACCTTTGTCACACCCTCGAAGGCGGGGTGGGACTTTATTTTCATTGTTGTGGTGCTCCGGCTCGTTGGTCTGGTCGGGAAAAGCTTACCAAGACAACGGCGGATATGATTCAAGGGCAGTGGGAAGCAAGCGGTAAGCCTGAAGTCATCGTTGCCTGCGCTTCTTGTTTGGAGTTTTTTAAGGCGGAATTACCCCACATTCCTTGTCGCTCCCTATGGGATGTTTTTGACGCAAGCGTCTTGCCCGAGCCTCAGTCGCCTGTTCTTTCGGGCATAAATGAAGAGATGGGGCAAGGTAATCTTGGTGGACAAATAAACCAGCCAGACCAAAAAAATCAGTCAGACCTAAAAGACCAAAAAAATCAGTCAGACCTAAAAGACCAAAAAACGTTGACCTTTACTCTGCATGACCCTTGCGCCGCAAGGGGGGAGGCGAGCACCCAGCTGGCTGTTCGGCATCTCTTAGCAAAGCAGTCAGTAGATTTTGAAGAAATGCCCATGCAGGGTGCCTTAACTCGCTGTTGTGGCTACGGCGGCCTCGCTTCGTCCGCCAACCCTTCCCTTGGAACTGAGTTTGCGAAGTTGAGGGCTGGGGATAGCCCCTTTCCCATGGTAGCCTATTGCGCTGTGTGCAGGGAGCGCCTCGCCGCCGAAGGCAAGGAAACTATCCACTTACTCGAATTATTGTATGGCGTTGATGATATGGAACAATCTCTTCGACGCAAACCCCTTGGTATTTCAGAACGCCAATATGCCCGACAGGCCTTTAGGGAGG
>CAZYJQ010000089.1:0-5695 GCA_964647835.1 uncultured Desulfovibrio sp.
ACATGAAAACGGAGCCTGTAACGGTTCCTCTGGGGTAAGCGTCGGGGAGCCAGGCATGGAGGGGAACCACAGCGGCGTTGACGCAAAAACCCGCCAGAATAAGCCAGTTGTATACCTCATCAAGATGAGGAGCCACAGCGGTGAAGGCCATGGTGTCGAGGGCCTTGTAGCGTAGAACCAAGCCAGCCAGCAAGAGTAGACCACCCGCTATGTGATAGAGGAAATAGCGAAAACCCGCCAAAACGGATTCTTGGGTTCTGTTGCAGAGCACAAGGAAGGTTGAGCCAACGCACATGAGCTCCCAAAAAAGGAAGAGGGTGAGGTAATCGCCCGCGAAAACACAGCCGAAAGCTCCGGCAACATAAAGAGAGGCCATGATATGCTGGAGCCTGTCCCCAACGTGCATGGCGTAGAGCATGCCAGCCAAGGACATGATGGCGAAGACCTGAGCGAAAATACGTGAAAGGCTGTCTACCCGCCCCATTTCAAGGCTTTGGTCAACCCAGGTGAGCGTCAGGTGGTTGCCGTCGGTCATCATGAAAACGCTGGCGATGGCGATAAGGGGGGGCACCAAAAGGAGCCAGCGCCAGAAATTGGCCTGATTGCTATTGGAGCCGTTGTTTTGCCCGTCACCTTGCCCCTTTTCTGCTTTTGAGGAAGGCAGGAAGGGAAGGACAAGGGCCAGACAGAGAAAACCAATGGCGGGGTGGAAAAAACTAGATATCGCCATAATAATCCTCACCGCGTACGATTAGAGGTTGGACGAAGCGCTTCATGATGAAAACCATGGGAACGCCCACGCCAAAACCGAAGATGGCCCAGAAGCCAACATAGATATCCCAGCCAAAGTGGGGATGTTCGGGGCGCAAGAAAATATTGATGAGTAATAAGAGGCCGAGCAAGGCGTAGTAGGCTTTGAGCCAGCCTTTGTTCTGCGCCTTTAAGGTCTCAAAAAGTTTTCCCAATGCAGTCATTTTCTCAGCTCCTTAAAAATTGCCGAACACTTTAATGAACGAGTGAAAAATGGCGGGATAAAAACCAAGTAACAACGAAATCGTGGCGGTTATACACAAGGGAATAACCATGGATTTGGGCGCCTCGGAATAATGCTCCAAGCTAACCCCTTCAGCTGGCTTAAGGAAAAAAGCCCGATAGAAAATAGGGGCGAAATAGCCAGCGTTGAGCAGGGTCGATAATAAGAGCATGGCGAGCAGAATAGTTTGATGCGCTTGCATGGCCCCTGTCATAAGGTACCATTTTGAAACAAAACCGCTCACGGGGGGAACCCCAATCATGGAGAGGGAGGCCACCCCGAAGGCCGCGAAGGTCCAAGGCATGCGTCTTCCAAGGCCGTTCATTTCACTGATTTTTTTGATGCTGGTGGCTACAAAGATAGCCCCAGCCCCGAAAAAGAGGGTTATCTTGGCAAAGGCGTGGTGGGGGATGTGGAGGATACCGCCCTGCACCGCTGCCGGAGTAAGCAAAGCCACCCCGATGATAACGTAGGATAGCTGGCTCACGGTGGAATAGGCGAGTCGCGCTTTGATATCGTCTTTGGTTAAAGCAACGAAGGAAGCGGCGACAATGGTAAAGGCCGCGAGATACGCCGTGGGGATACCCAGCCACAAGGTGTCCATGGGGCCTGTGCCAAATACCGACAGGATAATACGGCTGACGGAGAACACCCCGGCCTTAACAACGGCAACAGCGTGAAGCAGGGCCGAAACAGGCGTTGGGGCGACCATGGCGGAGGGGAGCCAGTTGTGGAAAGGGATAAGGGCGGCTTTAGCCAGGCCCGCGATGTAGAGCACATAAGTAATCCGCACCATGGTGGGGTTGGCTTCGACCACTTCCGGCGGGAAAATGCCGTTGACGATGTCGCTAAAGTTCATGTCCAGCGTACCGCAAAGGACATAGGTGAGAACCATGGCGGGCAGGAGAAAGAGCTTTGAGGTACCCATAAGGTAGACAAGGTATTTGCGCGCCCCTGCGAAGCCTTCTTCGTCTTGGTGGTGAGCCACCAGAGGGTAGGTGAAAACCGTAATGACCTCATAGAAGAGGTAGAGGGTAAACACGTTGGCAGAAAATGCGACCCCGATGGCGCCCAAAATAGCGATGCTGAAACAGCAGTAATAGCGTGTCTGGGCGTGCTCTTTTAAGGAGCGCATGTAGCCGATGTTATAGCTCGTGGCAAAGGCCCATAAAAAGGTAGCGATGAGGCCGAAAATTATGCCAAGGCCATCGACGGCGAAGCTCACCGTTATACCCGGGAGGATAGTAAAGAGGGTAATCGGTTCGATGGTTTTATTCAAAACAGCCGGCACCATAGAGACGATGAGCAAAAACGAGATGATGGCGGAAACGAAAGAGACGCCTTCGCGGACGTTTTGTGAGCCCCGCGCCAGAATGATGGCTATGGGCGCAACCAGCAAGACAAGAAGGGTGAGAAGAATGGCAGTATGAGTTGCTATCATGACTACTCCTGCAACAAGTTGAGCTGTTCAACGCTGGTTGTTTTCATGCGGCGGAAGACCACGAGCATAATGGCGAGGAGCAAGGTCGCTTCAGCGGCGGCGAGTCCCATGACCAAAAGGGTGGTCAGCTGGCCCAAGACAGGGTTGCCGTCTGTTAAAATAGACGAGGCGGCAATGGAAAGACCCGCCCCATTGAGCATGAGTTCAATGGAAATGAGCATGCCCACAAGGGTTTTACGCCGTAAAAGGCCGATGATGCCCATAATAAGCAAGAGAAAAGCCGTCGTATGATAGAGAAATAGCGGGGTAAACATTAGCGTTTCCTCCTGTCCCAAGCGAGTAAAACACCGCCAGCCATGGCGACGAGCAAGATGACGGCGATGAGTTCAAAGGGCAGTAAGTATTCTTCAAGCAGGGCTCGCCCGAGCTCGCCCACAGACACTTGTTTTGGCTGGATGAAGGATTCGGCAGGGTCGAGAACCAAGGGGGGGATAAGCACGAGCAGGGCGAAAAGGCCGGGAACCAGAGCGTGAAGGTTTTTTCCGCTCAGGCTAAAAGGTCTTTCAGCCTTGGTGGGGTCGTCTTTAATGAGCATGAGCGCAAAGAAGATAAGAACGCAGACCGCGCCAAGATAAATAAGAATCTGCATCAGAGCCAGAAACGGCGCCTGCATGAGCAGATACATGCCCGCGACTCCGAGGAGGGTGGCGATAAGGCCGACCAGCGAGCGAACAAGGTTTTGGCTACATACACAAAAGACACTGCCGCAAAGGACAATGAAAAAGTATAAGCCGAAAGAAAGATGGGCGAGTGTCATTATTCGGCCTCCCCAAGTGATGATGTTGAAGATGGTTCTGGCGCAGTGGCGGATTTTACGACTGGCGGCGCTGCGACAACAAGTTTACCTTGGGCCAAGCTGTCCACCAGCTCATACTTAAACCCGTGGCGATCCATGCCGCTTTCGTAGATATAGTGGGAAAAGCGAATGGCGTTGGCAGGGCAGGATTCAACGCAACAAGCGCATAAGGAACACAGGGAAAAGTCATAGGTATAGCTGGCGGGGTATTTAGGGCCGCTGGGGCGCTTAACCTTTTCTCCGCGCTCTTTGGCTTCTGCCATGGCCTGTTCTTCTTCAGCGGTGAGCTTTGGCGCGGGCGATTTTACAATGCTGATGCAATTGCTGGGACAGGCGGAAACGCACATCATGCAAGAGATACAGCGGGGTGTGGTAGGATCGTCGTCAAGGCCGATAAGCTCCAAAGGCCCACGGTAGGAGCGAAGAATCTCCGGTTCGATAGTTTGGCGTGGATACCTTACTGTGAGTCTTGGCGAGCAAATATACCGTCCTGTGATAAATAGCCCCACCAAGAGGCTCCAGACTTTCTGGAAAGTTGTCACTAAAAACTTCATGGTACCCAATCCTTATAATTTGAGGAATAACGCTGTCAGGAACAGGTTTATGATGCCAAGGGGTAAGAGCCACTTCCAGTTAATATTAAGGAGCTGGTCGAAACGCACCCGAGGGAAAGTCCAGCGAACCCACATCATGATAAACAAGAAAGCGTAAGTTTTCAGCAGGAACCACCAGGCGCCGTCAAAGAAAGGGCCCTTCCATCCGCCGAAGAAAAGGGCGGTGCAAATGGCGCAAATAAGCACCATGCTGGCGTATTCCGCCAGAAAGAAGAGGGCGAAGCCCATGCCGGAATATTCCGTGTGGAAACCAGCGGCAAGTTCGGATTCGGCTTCGGGCAAGTCAAAGGGGGCACGGTTCGTTTCGCCAAAGGCGCTGATGAAAAAGATAATAAAAGCCAAGGGCTGTTTGAAAAATCCCCACTGCCAAGGCCAACCGCCTTGCGCATCCACAATGGTGCTCATGTTGAGGCTGCCGTGTTGCATGACAACGGCGAGAACCGCCAAAAGCAGGGGTATTTCATAGGCAACGGACTGGGAAACGCCACGGGCCGCGCCATAAAGACTGTATTTACTGTTAGAACCCCAGCCAGCCAGCAAAACCGCCAAAACACTCATGCCCGCGAGGGCCAGGATAAGAAAAAGACCCAGTTCCAGACTGTAGCCCGTCAAGAGAGGGCTGAAAGGAATGGGCATGAACATGAGCACGAGGGGCGTAAAGGTAATGATAGGCGCCAGCCAAAATAAGATGGGGTCGGCGTTTCTGGGGCGAACGAGCTGTTTCGCCACCAGCTTAACGGCGTCCGCAAAGGCCTGCAAAAGACCATAAGGGCCAACCTCATCCGGGCCGGGCCGTCGCTGAACAAACCCCGCTACCTTACGCTCGGCGTAAACCAGTACAATGGCGTTGGCGCTGATGAAGATAATAATCGCCACCAAAGCAATGACCAGCTGAAGGAGTAAATCAAATGAAAAATGCATATCCATAAGCGCTACCTGTCAATTTCGGGGATTACGAGGTCAAGACTACCAAGAATAGCAACAGCGTCGGACAAAAGAACCCCTTTGGCGAGCTCGGCAAAAAGGCTCAGGTTAGAAAAACTCGGGGAGCGTAGTTTGATGCGGTACAACTCTTTTTCTCCGTCGCTTACCAGCCATATGCCCACTTTCCCTCGACCGCCTTCAACGGCGTAGTAGGTTTCGCCAGCGGGAAGCTTGGCGTTCACCCTGAAGGTCTTTTTGGGCAAAATGGGCCCGTCGGGAATGGTCGCCATGGCTTGTTCGATAATTTTCAGGCTTTCTTCAATTTCATCAAGGCGAACCATGTAACGAGAGAGACTACAGCCTTCTTCATAAACAGGGATGCGGAAATCAAACCTGTCGTAGATGGAGTAAGGTTCGTTCACCCGAACGTCATAAGAAATGCCCGAGGCGCGCACCAAAGGCCCACTCGCGCCGTAGCGGTTACACATGTTTTTATCGATGATGCCGATGCCTTGGAGCCGCTCTCTTAAGATGGCGTTTTTGGTGACCAGAGCGTGATACATGGGCAGGCGCTCACGCATGTGAGGGATAAATTCTTTGATTTTTTCAAAGAAGGCTGGGGGGGCGTCGGCGGCGACACCGCCAAAGCGGAAATAGGAATAGGTGAGGCGAGAGCCGCTCACCATCTGGAGGATATCGAGCACCCTTTCTCGGTCGTCAAAGGCGTAAAGGATGGGGGTAAAAGCCCCAAGGTCGAGCAAAAACGCTCCCCATCCCACAAGGTGGGAGGTGATGCGGTTGAGTTCGGTGACGATGACACGCAGGTA
>CAZYJQ010000090.1:0-5674 GCA_964647835.1 uncultured Desulfovibrio sp.
ACTACAGCAAAGTTGCACTTATTTCAAGTATAAATCTGTTTTTTAAAAAGTCCAGTCAGCCCCTACAGATTCAGCAAAATTTCGTCCGACAACCCTTTTTCCCAGTAGCGTAAAGTGAATTTTTTACTGATTACATCAATCACTTTATCACTCACCGCGTCATCAATACGACTTAACCGAATATACACTTGGCTAACGGGAGCATCGGCAAAATCAAGGGCTGTCAACACCGACACAATGTTCACATTGAGGGTAAGGAGTTCATCGAGAACCTCTTTCAAGGCTCCAACCTTATTGGGCATTTCAAGGGCAATCTGCATGCCGCCACCCATAATGCCTGTAATATTGGTCAGCAGGCCAAAAATATCCGTGTCCGTAATGATGCCACAAACTTTATTGCTTTCGTCCACAATGGGAACGCCGCCAAAACTATGTTTCCGCATCATAAGAGCGATGGACTCAATAGAATCCTTATAAAAAGCTTTCTTAGGATTCTTGGTCATGATGTCTTTTACCTTTAATTCTGATAAAAGATAATACAGCTCATGCACTTCAAGGGTGGTGGCTTTCGAGGGCGAAGCGTCCTTCACGTCTCGGTCAGTCACTATACCAACCAGCACGCCGTCTTTATCGACGACAGGCAAGCGTCTGATATTGTTATCTTTCATAATTCGCGCGACTTTCATCATTGAAACGTCAGGCGTTGTTGTAATAACATTTTTTGACATCCACTCATCAACCAGCATAGACCAAACCCCTTTGACCAAAATAGAGGGAAAGAACCGTTGTGTACCAACAGGACTACTCAAAAATATTTTTATAGTATACCTTGTTTAAAAAAGACAAACAAGCTAGAACAATGACCTCGAATAAATATATATGTGGCACGTCCCACAGGAGATATACCATGGCCAACGACAAACTTCGTGCCTTTAGCATGACCATTCCCTGGAACCTCTTTTTACTTACCATCTGCGCGATATTGACCTCAGCGGTCTTGTGCACCATTGCCAAGCCGCACCAGTTCGTTTCCAGCGGATTTTATGGCCTCTCGCTGCTGGTAAGCTACGCCAGCGATATGCCCTATATCGGCATTATCTATGCCATTGTGAACATACCCGCCATCCTCCTTGGCATGAAGCTTTTAAGTCGGCGCTTTGTTTTATACAGCCTTTACTGCATTGCCGCCACCACCCTTACGACGGAACTCATCCCTTGGGTCCCCTTGGGGGTTGAAGACAAAATGCTGGCGGCCGTTGCCACGGGTATCGGGTGCGGGGCTGCCTCTGGTTTTGCCCTGCGGTCCTTAGGCAGTGACGGCGGCGTTAATATCATAGGTCTTATTCTTTTTGACCGTTACAACATCAGCGTGGGTACTGTGAGCACCGTTTTTAACGCCGCGCTATTTCTGGCGGCCGCCCCTATTATCTCCATCGATAACGTTCTCTACTCCATGATTATCGCCTTCTTAGCGTCCGTTGTCATGAACTACTCCATGACAGCTTTTAGCAAACGCAAAGTTATTTTAATCATTTCCGAGCAGTTTCAAGAAATCTATCAAAGTATTTTGCATAAAACAGGTCGAGGCTGCACCATTCTTTACGGTGAGGGAGCCTACACTTCAACTCCTAAAAAAGTTCTCCTCACGGCGGTTCACGATATGCAACTCAAGCGTGTTGAAAAAATCATTTATGATGAAGACCCCCAAGCCATGATTATTGTCATGCAAAGCAACATGGTCTACGGGAAAGGCTTTTCCTCACGTAAGGTTTACTAACCTTATTCACTACGGGTCTGAACGCTCTTTATGGGCAGAGTTGCTAATGAAATAGCAGCTCTGCCTTTTTTTCGCCCTCGTCTCTTGAAACAAAAAATACCCCAAAAAGGTGTTAGAGGGGGCTTTATTTCAAAGAGGCCTTCCAAGACAATGAGGGTGGGGTTGCCTGGATGGGGTTGCCTGAATGCTCTCATCTGACAGATATTGTTGAGTATACCCAAGGTGGCCTTGCTGCACTCGTTGTCTGAACTTGGATAGCCTCGACTGGATGGACTGGGGTTGGATGGGCTGGATTAAATGGATTGACAAAAGAGTATTGCCAAAAGGCTATTACCGAATGGTGTTTTTTGAGGGTGTCTCTAGATAGGGTTAGTGAGACTATTTTATCAAGACGGTTTTATCTGAATAGCGCTAGCTAGGATATTGTATCGGGGGGGGGGTGACATGATGATAAGCGCACTGCCTGCCCTTTATGTCAAAAGGCCATTACTGGGCGGTTTTCAAATCCCTCCTTCCAGCCCTTTGTCTTATCCTTACATAAGAGGAGCGATAAGGCGCGCCGCTTTATACATGGCAAGTGCCGGCATGGGTTTTGAGGCAAACCAAGCTTCGTTTATCTCAATGCAATCTTCCATATCCTGATGAAAGATTTCCTCTTGCTCAAGGGCAAAACCCTCGTTAAAAACAAAGGCATTCACTTCAAAGTTGAGATAAAAACTACGGTTACTAATATTGGCAGTGCCTATGCTCGCCACCTTACCATCACACACAATGGTTTTACTGTGCAAAAAGCCCTTGTAGAGAAACACACGGATGCCTGCTGCCAAGGCCTCGCGGGCGTAATGCAGGGTCGCCCAGTGAACAATGCGGTGGTCGCCAATGAGCGGGATCATAACGCGCACATCAATGCCTGACATGGAAGCCACCTGTAAGGCGTCAAACAAGCTCCCGTCAGGAGCAAAATAAGGGGTTTGCAGGTAAACGTTCTTTTTCGCCGTATACAACATTTCCATCATGCCCCCTTTAATGGGAGCCGTTTCAGTGGTGTCTGGGCCACTACTTACTATCTGTACCCCAAGCCCTTCTTCACAGGCAGGAAATTCACTGTGGAAGTATTTGGAAATGGAATAGTCTTTAATGCCTTCATCGGTGGCGTAAAACCAATCCATTAAAAAACGTTCTTGTAAAAACCACACGGAAGGCCCTGTGAGACGCATGTGCGTATCCCGCCATGGAGTCAGGTGCTTATCTTCGCCTAGATACTCAACCCCTACGTTCATCCCTCCCACATAGCCTATGCTGCCGTCAATGACGGCTACTTTACGGTGATTTCGATAGTTGGCGCGCAATTGGGACATGAGGGAAAAACGCATGGGAGCAAAGGAAGAACAATTACCGCCAGCCTCCTGCAAGTCTGAGAAACTATAGGTAGGCCAGAGCAGACTACCTACATTATCATAGAGCAATCGCACAACGACGCCCTCACGCGCTTTGCGCTTGGCAACCTCAAGAATTTTTTCACCCAAGTCGTCATGACGGAAGATATAATAGAGCAGATGGATATGGTGCTTGGCGCTTTCCATATCCGCAAGGAGAGATTCGAACTTTTCTGTTCCATCAGTAAAGACCGTGGCGCAATTTCCTTCAGTATAAATACTCCGCCCAGCTGAAAAGAAATAACGACTCATCCGTCCGAAGTCGTGGGTTAAGTCCATCTGACGGTAAAAGTCGCTTAGGCAAAGCTCTTTTGACAAATAATCATTAAAAAATTCATCAACGGCAAGCTTAATGGAGTAGCGCTTGCGTTTATTAACGTGAAAGCCACTCCCCAAGAACATATAGGCGATGATGCCCACAACGGGCAACATAAAGAGAACAAGAATCCAGGCGATGGTAGAAGGAGGATTCTTATGCTCGAAGAACAACACGATGACGATACAGGCTATTTCTAGCCCGATACCGACAATCACAAGCAGTTCATACAAATCCATAGAAAAAACCTCATTCACCTAGACGAAAGCGGAAGCGACTTGCGACTTTAAACATCTGCCTTCAATCCATAAATCCCTCTTAATAGAGCTGAATATCATGCGCCTGCAAGGTTTCTGCAATTTGAGCCACGGCGTTCTTTCTGTCCTCAGGACGGATATACTGCAACGGCAAGACCACCATATGCATACCGTTATCCATGACCACCTGAAACTGAACAGCATTGCTGGCTAAAAGCGTCGCCGCGCGCATAGTGTCATAGGGAATAAAGACAGGATAAGCCATAATATGAGGCACCACCGTGAGACCCGACCTGAAAAAAGCCAAGGCCGGCATCCACTTAAGGCGAACGCCCACAACAAGCAATACAACGGCGATAAACATGCTTATCAGGGCAAAAAAAGCGGTGATGGGACTTGGTAAAACTATGATAACAAACAAGCTTGCACCAAAGAGGATGAGGCTATTTTTAAGCAACATGGAACTGCGAAAGTTGGCGTAGCTCACGCCCGTAAATTCCTGAACATCAGGACGTTGACCAAAAGCTTGAAAACGGAAGCGATAATAAGTGAAAACAGCGCCGAAGATGTAAACGCAACTATTCAGGAAAGTAGGCACAGAGGCGCATAAAGAAACAATGAGGCCTGCCCTGGGATTCATAAAAAAAAGGAATATTCCCATAACCTGAAAGAACAGGAAACCGAAACGAAACATGTTGGTCATGCTCATGATTTGGTCTTCCATCTCCTGCGATTCAATGGCAACATCCAAGGTTTTCGCGAGCTCCCCAATATCAACGGGCACCATGCTATAGCCTAAATTTATGGCTAAGCCTATCCACATGGCGATATGAATTTTTCGTAAATCTAAGTTAAAGCCCATATTTTTCTCCACCCATGATAAACATAGCTCAAGGGATCATTTTCATTGCGTAATACTGTAATTTTCATGACATGCGCATCATTAGAATAAGCGCGTTTAAAGGTCTTTAAACACGACCAGCGTTAGTCAAAATATTCTCAAATTTCACCACGACACCTTCAAGATTCCTCAGAAAGCTTGAGTTTCACCAAAAAGCTACCAAAGGGCAGGTCAAAAATTGCCGGCATCATCAAAAAGGCCGCTTACAAGGGCATGAGAGTATCCTTGCACGAGATGGAATAGCCTCAAATAAAAGGACGACCGCCTCAAGTCTTTCCGCAAACCGCGTGATAAGTGCCTCAAGTCCCAAAGAACGTTGGGATACTATACAGCCGCTTGGCAAAAAACAAAAGGGTTGAAAGTACGCAATCCCCATTAAATACTCCTTATCCCTCCTCATTCTTTATCCGAAGAGTAATTCGAAAATAGCGAGGCATATTTAGAGGGAAAAGGTCTTTATTGTTTACGCCTCAACCATTCCTCGTACTGCGTCCTGCGCCTTATATACAAGCCTTGTTTGCTGTTGATACCCCAGTTGCCAGAGCGCCTTCTTAGATATCCCTCGCCAAACCTCAAGAGGATAGCGCTACAGCGTTTGAACCCAAGACGCGCATAGGAGAAAAGCAAAAAAAAAGGGATTCGTAAAGAATCCCTTTTTATAAAGCACTAGGCTGTTTTATTCGTCAGCATCAGCTTCGACGTCTTTTTCAGCTTCTGCGTCTTCGCTAGCTTGCTTGAGAAGATCGCCGAGAGTCTGACCCGTGTCAGCGGAACTGCTACGGAACTCTTTGGGCTTTTTCATTTCTTCTTCATCTTTCAGTTGTTTGATGGAGAGGCCTAGACGGCGCTCTTCAGCGGAAACATGAATAACTTTCGCTTCAATGCTTACGCCTTCCTTAAACATTTCTGAAGGAGACTTAACTTTTTTACCACTAATTTCAGAAACGTGGATAAGACCTTCAATACCTTCTTCAACTTCAACAAAAA
>CAZYJQ010000091.1:0-5666 GCA_964647835.1 uncultured Desulfovibrio sp.
CTTTTTTCATTCCCTTGGCAAAACGAGACATATGCAAATACATGGTTTCATAATTGCGCGGGTGATTAATTTTAACATAGTTCCCCGCCCCCTTACTCCGTCCTACAAAGGCCACAACCCCGTCACCAACAGACTTAATAGGTGTTCCCTGAGGAGCGGCATAGTCCACGGCTGGGTGCGGGCGACGAGTTTTATGTATAGGGTGAAGCCTGTTCATATCAAAACGAGAACTAATGCGCGAATAAGAGAGGGGAGCCTTAAGGAAAGCTCGTTTTACACTTTCGCCTTCGGCGTTATAATACTGGTCACGCCCAAAACTATTTCGAAACACATACCCTTCGAAATATTTCCCTTTATTTACAAAAGTGGCCCCTAAAACACGTCCATATCCTTTAAATTCACCTTCTCGGCTTCGTTTTTCTACCAAAATACTAAAACTGTCGTCTTTTTGAATATCTCGAATAAAGTTGATTTCCCACGCGAAAATATCAGCCAGCATAACCGCCAAAGCAGGTGACTCCCCTAATTCTGCCATGGAATTAAAAAGACTGGATTGAATACTCCCCGTGATACGAATGAGCTCAATCTCATATAAAATCGGCTCCACAGTGGCTATGAATGACTCTGATTCATCACGAGACACAATCAATTTTGAATTTGAGTCAATCTCATATTCAAAACTCATCATACCGTTTTCGTTTTCCGTAACAATAAAAGGCTGACCCGCTCGCAGTTTCGTTAGGGTAAAAACATCGCTGCACGCTTCAATAAAGCTATACATATCCGTTTTATCAAGCCAAGGCTCCAGAAGTGTAGAAGCCGTACTTCCCGACTGAATAACCCCTTTTGTAATATTGTCTTCGGGCTCTTCAGGAAGAGTTACTTCAGGAAGGATTGCTCCAACCTCTTCAACAATTTCTACTTCAGGAGTATCTAAATCATCAGGGGCTTCCCTGTTCATAAAATAGTAGCCAACTCCCCCTGCTAAAAGAAAAAGTCCAAAGAGTGCAATGAGGAAAATGGTTAACTTAACCTTTCGGCCTGATGGGGATTTTTGTGAAAAAGAATATTTTGTGTGAGTATTCATGCGTTGGGATATACTTGATTTTTGTTTTTTTTGAAAGGCGTGGCGGTTATCCAGAAAAGACAACAAGGTGTTAAAAGGTCCCAGAGCCATAATAAATATCTATGGTATGGATACCGTATACGCGGTATTCTGACAACTTATAATCATTGTCCAAATAAGTATTTTATGCTATAAGTTCTAATTGGCATAGTAAAGATTCCATGCTTTTCAGACCCTTTGGAAACACCTAAAAATAATTGAATTTATTACAAAAAATATAGTCAGACTGTGAATAACGAGTTACTTAAGGCACATTTTTTAGGTATCTACCCACCAAGTGACCTCGTCCGATGGTTTGACCCGCTGGTATTTTCTTTCAACCCTTCCACAGGTTGTTGCACGGTTATTTTTCCGCATAAGTTTTTTGCTGATTGGTTTTTTACCACCTCTCTCAAAAAACTCAAAGAAGGATTTGCGCTTATTCCTGCTATCTTGTCAGTGCAGTATGCCCTTGGAAGCGCGGATAATATTCTTTACAAACAAGAAGAAATAAATACATGCCCAACGGACAATAAAACTCCATTGGGAAACTGCACCAATATCCACCAGCAATTTGAAAATTTTATTACCAATAAAAAAAATTACGCCCAGATACAAATAGCCCAAGAGGTTATGCGGGATTTTCCAAAGAAAGTGTATAACCCCATTGTAATAGTGGGGCCGAGTGGAACCGGAAAAACCCATCTTATGAACGCCATGGCGAATTTTTTACAAAAGAGCCCTACGCTCTTTTTTCATGGTAAGGCGCAACAATTGTTAACCAAAGATTTGGACGCTCTTACCCTGCTCACATCAAAGGTTTTTTTTATTGACGACTTACAGTCCATCAAAGAAAATAAAGAATACCAGCGTAAATTTTTGTATTTTTTTGATCAGGCAAAAACACAGCAATTACTTATGGTTGTCTGTTTGGATTCACAGCCCTTAACATATACGGGAATTTCCAACAAAATAAAGATGCGTTTAGCTGAGGGCTTGCTGTTAGAACTCAAAAAACCTGATATTAGTATCCGCTTGAAATATACATTGCAACAAGCGCAGGCCCATGGGCTCTCCTTAAATAAAGAAGCAGCCATATCCCTTGCTCAGCGGCATAATGACTTTAGAACTATTAATGGCGCCATAACCACATTGTTGGCTTTTAAAGATACTGGAAAAAATGTGATGGATGCTTCCCAAGTAATGGGAAATGAAACGCTTCCAAAATTTTTATCTTTAAAAGAAATTACCAAACAGGTAGCAAAAGCGTATAATGTTCCCCCTCTGGATATTGTAGGGAAAAAAAGGAACAAAACCTTATCAAACGCGCGCCAGATGGCTATATTTTTATGTAGGGAACTTACTGGGAGCACCCTTGCTCAAATTGGCCAACATTTTGGTGGGAGAGATCACTCTTCTATTGTTTACACTGTTAAGAAAGTTCAACAATTACAGCAAAGTAACAAAGATACGAACAATCTTATCACACAGTTGAAGAAAGAGTGCCTAACGAACCAACCCATGTAACCAACTGTTATTAAGTGCTCACGAAGAGACAATAAAGTAACATTATTGTTTCTATTTAAAGTAATAAAATAAACACGTTATAAGAGTTATAAACATTTAAACAGCCCTTATAATAATAAGGAGATATCTAATGATTCTTACTATATTTAAAGAAGACGTTATCGAAGGACTTCAAAAAGCTGCCAGTATTATTCCTCAAAAAACAGGCGCTGCTTATTTGCGTTCTATTTGGCTTAAGGCACAAGGTGGGGTTTTGGAGATTCTTTCCACGGATTCGAATATAGAATTTCGAGGGTCATACACAGCGGATATCCAGACAGAGGGTTTAGTTGGTGTTCAAGGTAGAGCTTTTGTTGATTTGTTGCGCCGTTTACCTAACGGGAAGATTACCCTAGAAACCGATGAAAAAAATGCTGTATTGCACATCATGCAAGGCCGAAGGAATTACAAGCTACCGACCAACGATGTGAACTGGTTTCAAACTTTTTCAGATTTTCCTGAAGAGGGCGCGGTCATGTGGTCGGGTGATTTTTTACAAGAATTGATTGATCGCATTAGTTTTTGCATTGGTGACGACGGTATGGACGCCATTTCATGCCTGATTATCAAGCCCCATGAAGAAGGCACAATCGAAGCCGCTGGCATGAACGGGCATCAGTTCGCCATGATGGGTTTTACGAACGATGATTTGCGGGCTTTGTTGCCTGAATCAGGTATTTTACTGCAGAAGAAGTATCTGACTGAATTGAAAAAATGGCTGGGCGTTGACGAAATTGATATCAATATTGATGGAAGTCGTGTATACCTACGGACGCAGGATAAAAAAGAGAGCCTTAGTGTTCCTCTTTCTTCCTATCAATATCCTGACTATACTGTATTTTTAAGCAGATTGTCCGGGGATGGTCTGTCTCGTTTGGCCTTGGCGCGCACAGAAGCTCAGGAAGCTTTGAACCGTATCGCCATTTTTAACAACGAGAATAACCGTTGCGCCTATTTCTCTTTGTCTGAAAAAGAAATTTTATTAACAACCTCAGGCCAAGATACAGGTTCTGCTGCTGAAAACATCGATGTTGAGTATGAAGGTAATCTCGATAAAATAGCTTTTCATACCAACAACCTACTGGGAATACTTGACCATTTTACTTCAGAAAAACTCACGCTGACCTTTACGGGAAGTGAAGGGCCTTGTGGTATTACCGGGCAAGATGACCCGGACTACAAGGTTATTATTATGCCCATGAAGATTCTTGAAGATATGCAATTTAGTGAGGAACAGGTTTAATGAGTATTGACGAAACAACCACCAAACAGCCAACCTATAACGCTGATAGTATTACCGTTCTAGAGGGCTTGCAGGCTGTTAGAACACGGCCTGCCATGTATATAGGCAGCACCGACGCCCGGGGACTTCATCACCTTGTGTATGAAGTGCTCGATAACGCCATTGACGAAGCCATGGCTGGGTTTTGTACAAAAATTCGCGTGCGCCTTCATGTTGATGGGAGCTGCTCTGTTTCTGATAACGGACGAGGAATTCCCGTTGATATACACCCCAAAGAAGGGGTTCCGGCTGTTCAGGTGGTTATGACCAAACTGCACGCTGGCGGAAAGTTCGATAACAGTAGTTATAAAGTTTCCGGCGGACTTCACGGGGTGGGTGTTTCTTGTGTTAACGCCCTTTCAGAAGCCCTCGAAGTGACCATTAAACGCAACGGTCATATTTATTCCCAAAAATATTCTCGCGGACTTCCCATGGAAGAACTGCAGACTGTCGGTGATACTTCTTCTAGCGGTACCCTGGTGCGTTTTTCTCCTGATGAAGAGATTTTTGAAACCCTTGATTTTTCCTATGAGATATTGCGTAAACGCCTTGAAGAGGTGGCTTATCTCAACAAGGGTCTTGAGATAGAATTCATTGATGATCGCACTGAACAGCAAGAATCTTTTTGCTTTGATGGCGGTATCAAAGAATTTGTCAAAGATTTGAATGAAGGTGAAAACTCCATTCACTCCATTATTTATGGCTATGGCGAGATTCAAGGAACCGTGGCAGAATTTGCTCTGCAATATAACGCTAATTACAAAGAAAACGTTCTAACTTTTGCCAACAATATCCGCACAAAAGAAGGTGGAACACACCTTGCCGGATTTAGAACGGGGCTCACTCGCGCCATTAATAATTATTTTAAAAATAACCCTGATTTTGCCAAAAAACATAAAAATAACCTTTCAGGCGATGATGTGCGTGAAGGGTTGACCGCTGTTGTTTCCATAAAATTGGCACAGCCGCAGTTTGAAGGCCAAACAAAAACAAAATTAGGGAACAGTGAAGCTGCTGGTATAGTGGGCGGAATCGTCTATGACAGCCTTTCTGTCTATTTCGAAGAAAACCCCAAAGATATTAAGCTCATTGTTGAAAAAGCCATTGACGCCGCAAGAGCCAGAGACGCCGCCCGTAAAGCCAAAGAGCTGGTTCGCCGTAAAGGGGCTTTGTCCGATAACTCCTTACCCGGAAAGTTGGCTGACTGCCAAAGTAAATCTCCTGATGAATCTGAATTGTTCATCGTGGAAGGGGACTCCGCGGGAGGATCTGCCAAACAAGGACGTGACCCACGGATCCAGGCTATTTTACCCTTGCGTGGTAAAATTCTGAACGTGGAACGTACTCGTTTTGACAGAATGCTCATGAATAAGGAAATCAAAGCCCTTATCACCGCCATGGGAGCCGGAATTGGCCTTATCGGGGGCGAATCTGATATTGATTTAACTAAATTGCGTTACCATAAAGTCGTCATTATGACAGACGCCGACGTTGACGGCGCCCACATTCGAACTCTGTTGCTGACCTTTTTCTTTAGGCAGTATCAAGAACTTATTGAAAACGGCTATTTATATATCGCTCAACCGCCTCTTTACCGGGCCCATTCCAGTCGGTTTGAAAAGTTCATTAAAGATGACGCCGAGCTTAATGAGTTCTTGCTTGATAGAGTAAGTAAAAATACCAGCATAAAAACACAAAACGGCACTATCATTG
>CAZYJQ010000092.1:0-5601 GCA_964647835.1 uncultured Desulfovibrio sp.
GTGTCCTTTGTCAGTGCTTATGCCGAGGGGCAAACACTTTTTCCAAAATTTTCCTCACACTTCGTAATCAATGGCCTGACGAGACGAAGTAGTGGCTTTAATCAATGCGCCCAGCTTAAGGTGCTCGGGATGCTCGGCGTAGGCTTTGAGACCCGCCATATCATCATGGGTTGAGACAAGCACCACTTGGGCTGGCAATGTGGTTGTCTCTTTAATATCAATCCCAATTTCAATACTTTTTAAGGAAGGCACTTTGTCAATCAAAGCTTCTCCCATGGTCTTTATTCTTTCGGCATTTTGAGCGGCGGTGTTGCCTTCTGCTTCGTCCTTCAAGGTCCACCATACAATGTGTCTGATCATCGTTTCCTCTTTCGTTACAACGGTTATAATGAATACATCATGCCACAGGGTCTCTGCGGTTGGCTCAACAAAGCGATAAAAACCAGAAAAACCCAGCGAAACACTAGACAACTCAGGGAAATACAGGGGCAAAATCGTCATAGCCCCTGTTCAGGCAATAAAAAACAACTTTCCTACAAACCGCTGGGAACGTGACCATCCCAAACAATTTTGCGATAATGCTCTTTATCCGTATCCCCTTCAGTATTAAAGAAAAGCACATGGGAATCTTTCCCAAGCTCCAGTTTTTCACAGACCTCTTTATGGGCAGGGTTGCGCATAAGCTCAACCACAACACCCATACCAATGGAGCCGGATTCTCCGGAAATGACAAGTGTATCACCGCGAAGGGGAGCGCCCAAAACACGCATGCCCAGCGCAGAAAGGGGATCTTCGCACGAGCAATAGGCGCACACGAGTTCTTTCAATATGGGCCAAGCGCCCGCGCTCACTTCACCGCAGGCCAAACCCGCCATAATGGTGTCCAAGTCACCCGTCACCGCATGAAGTTTACCATCGGTCGCGCTGGCAGTTTTATAAAGACAATCGGCCTTTTGAGGCTCAACAATAATAAAACGAGGTCGTTTGGAGCCTGTGTAGACCGAAGCGAGAAAGCCAATGACGGAGGCCGCCATTGAGCCAACTCCCGCCTGAACGAAGACATGGGTTGGACTACGCTTGAGAGCATTCAACTCTTCAAAGGCCTCCAGAGCCATGGTAGAGTAGCCTTGCATAATGAGTTGAGGGATTTCCTCATAACCTTCCCATGAAGTGTCTTGGATGAGAGCCCAATTATTTTTTTGCGCCATTTCAGAAGCAAGGCGAACACAATCATCGTAGTTCATGGGCATGATTTCCGCTGTGGCGCCTTCTTTTCGGATGTTTTCCAAACGTTCTTCGGAGGAGCCTTTGGGCATATATACCACAGACTTTTGTCCAAGGCGGTTGGCTGTCCAGGCAACGCCCCGCCCATGGTTGCCGTCCGTAGCCGTTACAAAGGTCATATCACCCAGCTGGTTTTTGATTTCTTGAGAAACGAGACGTTCATAGGGAAGTTCTTCAAGGGGGATATGCAGGCGTTTGGCAAGGAACGACCCCATGGCGTAAGACCCCCCAAGCACCTTGAAAGCATTGAGCCCAAAGCGATAGGATTCGTCTTTAACATAAAGCCCGCCAACACCCACATGCGCCGCCAACTGTGATAAATCGGCGAGAGGTGTTGGGGAATATTCTGGAAAAGAGCGGTGAAAATGGCGAATTTTTTCAGCCTCTTTAAGGCTAAGAAATTCCGGGGCCGAGGCTGTTTCGCTCACTTGTTTACATAGAACATCCATAGGTTTCTCCCTCTATACTTGCGTATTATCAAAGAAAACACCATCCGTTCAAGACAGTGTCCTCCGACAAAAAATTTCATCCGTCAGCTTATTGCCAAACCGCCCCATTCTGCCCTCACGGCCCCCTGGGGTAACGTAATGGAAACGAGTCTTGGCTTTATTTTGGCCCTGGCTCAATTCTCGGCCTATTTTTGCAATCTACCTTTCAGGTGTGTCATCGGCCTGATTGGCAGGAACAGCGCCCGTGTGGTTCTCTTGTTCCTGAGGGGAATCAGTCGGAGAAGGGGCCTCCTGCAAAGACTCAACGGGCAAGGAGTTCGTCACGGGGCTGGGGGTGTCAACGGAGCTCGCTGGTTGACCCGAAAGGGCGGATTCCTCTTTAGTTTCCAACATAAACATAGCCGGCGCGTAGGCTAAGGCGCTCACAAGAAATAACACCATAACCCAAGTTTCGAAAGAACCTCTCCCTCCCTGAGGGGCGGCGTTCTCATCAATAATCTTCCACTGCCTCTGTTTCTCCGCTTTACGGGAATTGAGAGATTTATACGACCTCGCCCTCCTGCTTGAGGGAGAAGAAGCCTTGCTTTCAGCCTCTTGGGCAGGAATTTCAGCTTGCCGCTTACAGCCTCCACGGTAGAGCAACACCCCAACCCCTAGGGGGAGAAGCATCATAAGAAGCGACAAGGGGCTCTTGTCAACGGAGGCGGGGTCCTTAAAAACCATAACGTTAGTGGTTATGGCAAGGAGGGCGTTAAGAATAAAAAGATAGGCCAAAGACAATTGCGCCATTGCCAATTTTCTTCTGCTGGGTTGACCCACCCAAAAGATAAAAAGCGTTATCGTCGATATAATAAGCAATAAGACTATGATGGACGGGAGAAATGGTACTATTCCCATGAAATCCTCCAAAGAATTCATTAAGGCGATACAAATACTTCCATTGTGTAAGAGCAGTCTTGTTCCTTAAATAATAGCAAAACAACAGACCCACCCTATTCTAGAGTGGCGCGCTCCGTCAATTCTTGGTTGTGCTGACTGTAGCCTAGGGAGCTTCACCTGCCCGAAATTCACCCGACGCTTACCCGAAGGCTTTCTGAAACTTACCAGTTAAAGATAAACTCAGGCTGAGTCTTATCCACAAAGCCCGTTATGACGCGACAACCGAACTGATCGTGTAAAAGAGCCGCCAGCTCATCCCGAGCTTTGAGAACCTCTTCTTTATTCACGTCAGAAAACCCGTCGATGGGGAAGAAGACCGAGGTCGTATCCGCCGTGATTTTCCCTTTCTCGCTCTGGCGCCAGGTCCAGCGGCGCGTGCGCACCTCTCCTCCAGAGACATACACCATCTCACCCGCATCGGGCTTTTCAACTTCCGTGGAACCAAAAGGAATGAAGGTATCCTCAGGCCCAGCAGGACGTATTTCAATGTCACCTAGCATGGAATCGATGTCATGGGCGCCCAAGGGCAGACGGTATTTTACCGATACGGCGTTTCCAGCGTCCACCACGGGGTTAATGCTTGGCAGGCCTTTCTTTTTCGCCACACGACTCAACAAGGCTTCAATGGAGCACATGAATTTATTGGGATTAATCCCCAAGGCTCGAAAAGCTTCACGATAGGGCAAAATTTCCGCCGCTTCTTTAATTTTAACATTCTCAAAATACCCTTCGGCTTCAGCAATGGATTTGGCGAGCAAAGTCTCAATGGGCGCCTTGGAACCGCCATTGTCCAGCCCTTGAACCGCCACTACCCCGAAACACGCCGTGGGTAAAACATCGAAAAGCTTCGCATCCACAATAAATTTCATATATTCCTCCGTCCATTGTCATCGTAAATAATGGTGTCAGCCTTGGCGCTTTCGTTGAAGAACATCGTTACCATGGGAGCCAATAGGTGCCGCCCTCATAGAACAACCTGCCAGACAAAAGTCAAAGGGCAGGCCCCTCTTCGCTATGCCTCATACCCTCAACGCCAAAAGCGGAAACCTTTGGTTAGTATCCAAAAGATTCCGCTTGAGAATAGGCTCTTGGCGCCAGAGAAGCAAGGAAGGAATTAGGTTCAATCTCCCTGTGCACACCAAACGACTATGTGCCCCTATTCATCTCGTCCGGCTATCTTATGGCGTATTCTCTCTTCCACGCCATGAGCGACGGCCTCATATGCCCGTCCCACCAGCTCAAGGCCACCCCAGCCAGCCAGAAAAAAACAGACCGCGTGCCAATCTTCTGAAACGTTCTTTTGAATTATGGGCGCCACCATTTGCGCCGTAAGAGCCCCGCCCGAAACTTCACTCAACACCTGTCCCAAGGTTCTCCTGTCTTTTCTACGACGCAATAAAGCGCCACCTCCACCGTACAATGTCGCCGGAACAAAAAACATCGCCACCATGCGCTCCAGCCAGTCCCAAAACTGCTCCACTTACCCTCCCCCCTTATTGTCTTATTGTACCTTCGTGTCTTTTTACACTGCCTTCAAAACGTCCCCAAAACGTCCTCAAGACCTCTTTAAGTCGCGCGACCATTCCCCTTACATAATCCTCGACCACCCATGATAGTCTGGTAAATCACCACTCCCTGTCTCCCTCATGCTCTTCCCTCCCCAGTGGGCTTGTGAACTCTTGTTATGGCTTTTACTCATGATTCCGAAACCTTCTGAGCACCACCTGAAACCAAAGGAAACCACCGAATGTAAAGATCTATCATTTCTCGAACCACTGACGCAACGCTCGCTTATCCTCCTTCTCTTGGGCAGCATGATGCAGCAGCTCACTGGTCCACAGCGCCAGACCCCTGAGAGTCAGCGGCTCCTGCGGCGCTGGAACAGGCCGTTCCAGTAAAAGATTTTGGGGTGGCGCGACTTTCACCGCCTTGACCACAGGAGGCGATTGCTTGGTACTGCAAGCGCAAAGGCTCAACAATATCGTCAGGCAAAAGCCTATCAAAATCCCACGCCCCATCACCCCTTTCTCCCCGCGCTTCATAAATCCCCCGTGTCGCCTTTTGGCGCGCCTTGTCTTGAGTAAGCCTTTGGTGCTCACGAGCCTGCAGCACAGCATCCGTCACTGCGGATTGCCGCTGAAACACCTCAATTTCGGCCTCATACAAGGCGTTTATGTGGCGCATTTGCGCCAACTGCTCCTTATCGCTGATAGACTGCGTAACAAAAACACCCAGCCAGAGAACGACTCCCCCAATAATAGCCCCTATAAACACACGCCACCCCAAACCAGCCTCCTTGCGCTGCGGTTATTACCTTAAAGCCCCTCAACATCATCCAAATATCTCACCCCTTTGCCCACCCCTTCGCTCCTTAGCCACCAACAAACCTCGTTTAGCTACAAGCTCTTCATCACCTATAACTCCTACCCTCAAGTCTTGGTTGCAAGCGCCGTTTCAAGGACACCCATGGCGAGTTTTTTAATCGGCCTAAGCTCCCTTTCATCGCCCTAACAACCCCTTTTTTCCAAACATCGTTTGTGGGCTTGTTTAAGCTTGCTGTCGTAACGATTTTGCGCATAGGCCGGGCCGTTATAACGGCGAGCAAACCCTGAAAAATCGTTCTTTTGCATGAGCGGAGCTAACCCTTCATGGCGAACAAAAGCGCAAAAGCTATCAAGTTGATGAGAAGCTCCTTTCTTTTGAGCAGTGACAAAATCCGTCACCGAATCAAAGCCCGCCGCCTTATGGTTAAAGCCCATTATTTGAAACATGCCAAACGATGTCGCCCTCAAAGCGGCTTCCTCATGAATGTTCATGGCCGCACTGAGGGTTGCCCAGCGAACACCGTCTAAGTTTTCAACTTCCGCCCTCGTGGCCTGCGCCATTCCCCGTTTGCGTAGCTCTCGCTTAAAAACATGCTTTTCAAACC
>CAZYJQ010000093.1:0-1876 GCA_964647835.1 uncultured Desulfovibrio sp.
AAACTCCTTGATCAAATTCAGATTTCTCCAGTCAACACAAATGAGTTTGCTCACTCCTATAAACCTAAGAGACAAGACTCATTTTCCCAAAATGGGGGATTATTATTTACCTCATGCCAAGCTACAACACGCGAGATGCACAACAAGAGATTTCATCAGAAGGTAAATAATAAGACATAACGTCTCACCATAGTCATTGATACTAAGGCAATAAACAACAGGGTTAAAAACGGCTCGACAAAAGTTTCATGTATTCCTGTTAAGAGGAAGTTGCGTCTTTCTTGAAAAGCAACAAACCACCAATACCAACGATGGCTCACTGCTTTACCTTTCTTACAGATACTCCTCAAAAACGAACATGCCATAGCCTCGTTTTCTACCCTTATCTAAAAGTTCCTCCTCTTTCAGTGAGTTGCAAGCATAGGGTGATTCTTTCCGTAGAAATGTCGTTAATTCGACATTATTGGCGGCGAAATCGCCCTCCACCCATCTACGCAAAATGGTGCGTAGAACCGCCCCCATACCAACGCATGGGGGCGTACAATATATGCTTTCGTTTACGAGCCTTAGCCCTTTTATTAGCATTCCTAGTTTTGCGCAGGAATGGCCTCTACGAGCTTGAGGAATTTATCGGTGGCGTAATCTGCCTCGCCAACCTTTGCCACATCTTCAGGAGTGATTCTGCCTATATCACCGAAGAAGTGAGCAATTTCGCCAAGCCATGTCTGAACGGTACTCTTGCCTTTTGACGCGTCAAAAAGGGCCAGTTGTTCGTCCAGAGTAAAAACAGGGTGCGATTCTATGTCGCGTTTGGCAAGTTCAGCGCTATACTGCTTGCCCACCCACTCAAAAAAGAAACGCTGGTATTCAGGAACAATTTTTTCCACAGGCTCATTGCGGATCATTTCAACGGCACGAAGGTAGGTGCGTAAAAATTTCGCGACAATGGCGGGGTTTTCGTCTGCATATTTCCTATCAGCGACAAGGACGATGGGGAGCGTTGTGCCGCAAGAAGCAGGCGTCGCCACGGTTTTCCAGCCCTTCTCTTCACCAACAAACATATGAGGAGCCCACAAGGCAACGCCATCGCCGATTCCAGCGGCCAAGGCGCCTACAGCTTGAGGCTGATCCATGTTTTTAATGACAACATCGCTTTCTTTCAGCCCTAGAACACGAAGCCAATGGGCAAGGGTGTAATGTACCGACGATACTGTTGTCACAAGAAACTCTTTCCCTTTCACTGTTTCAGGGCTGCCATACACTTCGGGGTTTTCAGGATTATATCCCTTGACCTCAAGCATGGGGCTATCAGGGCGAACGAGAATACCATTGGTTTGGGATTCATCGTTGCCAATGCCAATGATATATAAATCGTGGCGCAAGTTACCCATCATCCCGGGCAAAGCGCCAAAAGCGCCGAGGGTCCACGCACCAGAGGGCAAAGCGGACAAAGCGTCGATACCTGAGTCAAAATAAACAAGCTCTACATCAATGCCTTCTTCTTTGTCCCAGCCTTGTTCAATGGCGTACCACATAAGAAAAATTTCATGCTCGTCTAGCCAGCCTGTTTTAACTTTAACCGGGGCCGCCATTGCCGTTAAGGGCAAAGACATGCAAAGGAAAGCTGTCATAGCCAGAGAACAAAAAAACTGAAATATGCGCATTAACAACTCCTTAGAATTCGTACGTTATATATTCGTCACAAAACCGGGAGACCGTTCGTTTTCGTTACTTCTGGTCAGATGAAACCGTTCGTTCTTCAACCATGCTTTCACGGTCTCTTCAACAAGTCGGCAACACCACAGTCTTTATAACAGCTCTTAAAAAATACTTTGTCCCTGGTTCGTTAAACATCCGCCTGAGCGTCGCTGTAAAC
>CAZYJQ010000093.1:1976-5583 GCA_964647835.1 uncultured Desulfovibrio sp.
GACTCATCGTTACCGTTGCCAATAACATAAAGGTCGTAGCGCAAGTTACCCATCATGGCAGGAACGGCACCAAAGCCGCCAAGCACCCACTCACCTGCGGGCAGGGCAGCCAAAGCGGCCATACCTGAGTCAAAGTACAGCAACTCAATATCAAGGCCTTCTTCCTTATCCCAGCCTTTTTCGGTGGCGTACCACATGAGGAAAGTTTCATGCTCATCCAGCCAGCCTGTTTTTAATTTCATGGGGGCGGCTGATGCCGTCATGGGCGAAGCCAGACAAAGTGTGAAAGCTATAGCAACAGCACCTAAAAATTGTAGTAGACGCATCTAATAACTCCTTATGTATCAGTTCGTAGTATGAGGAATCCCAAATCAGCCATCAACCCTTACCGTTTCTTAAGCGGTTTTAAGCGTTAACAACCTCTTTGACATTGCGCCAAAATCACTGTGTATGTCACGGGCCTCCTTAGCAACGGTTCAACAAACAAAAAGGGGAGTTGGCCTTCGTGAAACCAAACTTGGCTACACCTATGGCAAGGCGTGGAAAGCCTCCACCCTGCACTGGTTTTCAAACCAGCTTTAAAAATCCGCGCGCATTTTATCTTCCATGTTTTTCGCAAAGGCCTTACGCGTGTTTTGTCGCATGGCTCCTATCTGACACAGGCCCGCCATAACAACAAAAAAGAAAGGGATAGCCCGCGAATCGCATAGATACATGGCGCCCAGCGCGCACAGGCTAAAGGCAAGCACTCCAAGGCGATAACGAGTTTTCTTTTTATACAGGGCTTCAACCTCTTCAAGGCCTTTACCCAAAAGGTCCTCTTGAGGCCGTAAAAAACGGCTCCAAACAAATCGCCCTACGAAAAAAAGCACCACCAGAAGGACAAAAATACCGTTGGTAATTCCTTGATCCATGGTCTCTCCTTCCTTCTATTGCCTTATACCAAAATTGGTTGTGCTCGCACTTAGCCGTTGCCCGCTCTTTGGTGTGGTGCTTCAGCCCCGCCGCCACGAATGGCAAGAGCCCCATGACGGCGAAGACCAAAACCACAATATTCTTAAAGAACAAGCTCCATATCGTCGCCAATAATCTCACGGAGTTTCAAAAACTCCATGTCGGTATGTTCGCGTGGGCGTGGCAAATCAATGGTGTATTCAGTCTTGATATGCCCCGGGAGCTTTCCTTCCATAACAACAATACGGTCGGCTAAAAAGATGGCTTCGTCAATATTGTTGGTAACGAAAATAACCGTCTTCCGTTCCTGCTCCCACATACGGGCAGTCTCATGCTGCATAAATACTCTGGTTTGGGCATCAAGCTGACCAAAGGGCTCGTCAAGAAGAAGAACCTCAGGGTTAGCCGCATACGCACGAGCAATGCCCACACGCTGTTTCATCCCGCCAGAGAGCTGGTGCGGATAGTGGTTTTCAAAACCCTTAAGGCCGACCATATCAATATAATGCATGGCTGTTTCCCGGCGTTTTTCACGGGGCATTTTCGCCAGCTTAAGGCCAACTTCAACGTTGCCAAGCACTGTTTTCCAAGCAAACAACATGTATCCCTGAAAAACAATACCTCTATCGGGGCCCGCTTTAGTAACGGGTGTATCGTCAAGCAACACCTGCCCCGTATCAGCCGTTTCCAATCCCGCGATAATTCTCAGCAAGGTGGACTTACCACACTGCCCAGGCCCTAGCACAACCAAAAATTCATTGTCGTGCACGCGAAAATCAATATCGCGAATAACAGGGACTTCCATGCGCCCTTTTTGCAAAAAGGTCTTACTAATGCCTTTACACTCAATTTTAATGGATGATTTACTGTGTTCCATACCTGCTCCCTTTGTAGCGCTCACTGCTTCCAAGTTCATTTCTCCGCTCATACCAACGTCCTTTAGGTAAACTACAGGTCAACAATGCTGCGTTTCCATGGGCACAGTTTGCGCTCAAGGACACTGACCAACATGGTGGTGAGCCAAGCGCATATGGCAATCAAAATCATACCGCTCAAAACCAGTTCCGGTTTGTGGGTATCCATGCCGCGCTTGATAAGGAAGCCAATGCCGTCGCGAGCACTCATCAGTTCTGCCGCGAGCACACAAGTCCATGCAATACTTAACGAAATTTGTAAGCCTGCGAAAATAGCCGGAAAGGCCGCAGGAAAACTTACCATAAAGATTTCATCTTTACGCTTACCGCCTAGCACCTTCACAACGTCATACAATTCTTCGTTAATCAAACGAATACCGTTATACGAGTTGAGTAGACAAGGCACAAAGGTACCGATGATAATAATGAAGACCTTGGAAGTTTCGCCAATGCCAAACCATAAAATTGCCAAAGAAACCCAGGCAATGGGGGGCATAGGCTTAAAAAGGTCAAACAGGGGCTTTACAAAGCTATTCACATACTTGTTCAAAGCCATAAAGAGGCCAAGAGGAACAGCAAAAACTGTGGCGAGGGTAAACCCGACCAGCACACGTCTTGTGCTCGCCCAAATATGACCCCACAAGTTTGTTCCAGCAAACTTCATCTTGGTCAGCAAAATAATCTGGTTATAAACATCGATGGGGCGCGCCAAAGAGTCGCCAAAGACTTTCCAAGCCGCTACCCTGTCCCATAAGAGGAAGAAAAGAACGAGGGACACCATATTTAAAAAGTAAATATTAGTGATTATGGAGTAAAATGTAATGGGGGCCTTACCGCTACTGCCAATGGTTTCGTTGGCAAGAGATGAATTATTGCTACTCATGCTGAACTACCTCCGGATGCTGGCGAGAAGTTTTTTCTCAACGCAGTCAATGATGACGCCGATAAAAGCGCCTGTAAGCCCGACACAAACCATCCCGAGCAACACAATATCCGGACGAATAAGACGCCCGCCCATGGTGATTAGGAACCCAAGACCGCTGTCTGCGGCGAGAAGTTCAGCACCAACGAGGTTTGTCCAACAGTAAGCCAAAGCAATTTGCAAAGCGCCAAAAACCATTGGTAAGGCAGAAGGAATGCAAAGGCTTGTAAAAATTTTCCAGTCCGAGGCGCCATAGGTTCGAGCCATCTGAATAAGGGCAGGGTTAGTCATGCGAACCCCTACATAGGAGTTAATAACGCAAGGGACGATACCTGCAATCCAGATAATAAAGACTTTACCCGCAAGACCGATACCAAACCAAAACACCGTCAGGGGAATCCAGGCGATGGGTGGAATAGGACGGATAAGTTCAAAAATAGGGCGAACCAACCCTTCAACGGGACGGAACCAGCCCATGGCAAGTCCAAGAGGAATGCCAACCAGTAAAGACAGCCCATAGCCTAAGAACGCTTCCTGAATACTTGTCCAGGCATGCACACTTAATATGGCGCCATCCGGCATGGGGTCGCTTATCTTATCAATAAAAACACTAAATACCTGTGTAGGTGATGCAAGTAAGGCTTCAGGAACAACGCCAAAACGGACTATTGCTTCCCAGCCCAGAAAAAAAGCAGACAAACTCGTGAGAGGTAAAAGGATCTGCCAGGCAGATAGCTTCACTCTAACTTCTGTATGACCTTGGCTCATAGCTTCTCCTGTACTAAAAGTGCGGGGATTACCACCAACGAATCAATTC
>CAZYJQ010000094.1:0-5559 GCA_964647835.1 uncultured Desulfovibrio sp.
TATTCTTTATATTGAGTGCTGACATACCAATAAACGTCTATTCTCGTCCTAAGTATTCACCGGAGCGCGTGTCCACCTTGATGGAGTCGCCGATATTGATGAAAAGAGGCACCTGCAGGGTCAAACCTGTTTCAATGGTTGCGGGCTTCGTCACGTTTGAAACCGTGTCGCCTTTCACCCCTACCTCAGTTTCCGTTACGGTATAGATAAGTGAAGCAGGAAGGTCGATATCAAGAGGTTGCCCTTGATAGAGCAAAATGGAAACAATTTGGCTTTCTTTCAAAAAGTTGGCTTTGCCTTCGGTGTTGCTTTCAGGAACATGCAGTTGTTCGTAAGAGGTCAAATCCATAAAAATAAGGTCGGTCCCTTCGCGATAAAGGTATTGCATGTCGCGGTTTTCCATATCAGGGCGCTCTACTTTTTCTCCGGAACGAAAGGTGATGTCTTGCATTCTGCCCGTTAAGAAGTTCCGTAACTTGGTGCGTATCATAGCCCCGCCCTTACCGGGCTTAAAGTGCTGAAACTCCACGATTTCATAGGGTGTTCCGTCTACCTGAATTTTGAGGCCTTTGCGAAAGTCAGTGGTTGAATACATTCATGTTCTCCATATCAGTGATGTGCTGGCAAGGCCCAATAGTTCGTCATTATTGCTACTCGCCAAAAAGTTCTTTCTAAAAAAGGTAATATACAGGATAATACCGAAATGTTCAATCACGAGCTTTGCCTCAAATTTCTTCCGTTTGCTAAGCTATTGCCTTGAATCATAGGCCATAACTTGCTATCTGGATAGAGTCCGCTTTCAGGCGCGCCAATAATACAATCCGCCAATAATACAATCAAGGATACCTATGAATCCGTCACTTACCTTGGTCGCTACGGCCTTTACTCAAAAACAACTGATTTTTCCTGAACTTCCCCAAATTGCTTTGGCCGGTCGCTCAAACGTTGGTAAATCTTCTCTTGTTAATGCCCTCGCCGGGCGCAGACAACTGGCAAAAACAAGCTCTACCCCAGGAAAAACGCGAAGTATAAACTATTTTGCCCTCAGCGGGGCGGGTTTTATTGAGCCCGCAGAACCGACCGAGCTTGACGGGGTGAGCAAGGCCGTAGAACAGGCTGATTCGCCCGAAGGCAAACAGGCTTTTCTCGTTGACCTGCCGGGATATGGCTACGCAAAGTGTTCGAAGGCAGAACGCAACGCTTGGGCCAGCCTATTGGAGCATTATTTGCGCGACACCCCGGGCTTGATGGCATTGGCTCTGTTAATCGACTCACGCCTGCCCCCCCAAAAAATTGATATTCAACTCGCTCACATGGCTCTGGGCATGGGTCTTCCTATTATTCCCGTGCTGACAAAAATAGATAAAAGTAAACTTAAGGAGCGGGAGGCCTGCATCAAAGGATGGAGCGCTATTGTCAACGGATTTACGCCTGTCTTGACCTCTTCACAAAGTAAAAAAGGTATTGACGAGCTATGGGAGATTTTCACTAACGCTCTGGGTTGATGCGCCCTTACAAGAGTCAATATGAGCAAACTATCCTGCGCCGTCATGAGAAACTTTGACAAGGCATTTGTTGAGGACGTTTTGAGGACTCTCAGAAAAGTGCAACAGCTCTCAGGATATTTCAACAAACTCGTAGCAGTTAAGCCCCCCAGTCAAAGCCCCGCAAGGTAAAGCAAGGTCAGATAAAACGAGGAATAGCCAGAGAAAGTCACGGGAGCAGACTACGGAAGATTCTGAACGGATACAAAGAGTAAGCGAACGGAAGTTCACAACAGGCACCCAAAAGATAGAGCCCCAAAAGACAGGGATTAAAAAGATAGCCTCACCCAAAGACTGGAACAGACCAGCATGGGCGAGGCATAATAAAACCCAAGATAACAACGGGAAGATATCATTCGTTCAAAAAGTTTAGTCCAAAACTACCCTCGTCGCCCAACAAGATATAGTATTCTTGTCCAACCAAGCCAAAGGAAAACAATCGCAAAATTCAAGGTGATGGGGAACCAGGCCGCAAACAAGGGGGACAGAGCTCCTTTATTGCCAAGGGTTATGCAAATACTGGTCAGGCTATGGTAAAGGAATGAGATAAAGAGCGCCGAGGCAATGCCTTTATAGACATTGGGCGTAGCCTGACTGATAGCCACGGCATAAAGTCCCACCACGAGCACCGATAAGGCATAGGCGATTTTGCTATGCCACGCCACCCGAAGCCCCTCTATATTTGAACCGAGCTTGGTCAGCCGTTTAATGAGGGCTGATAACTCCCATAGGGACAGCTGCGCCGGCTTTTTCGTCGTTTCAATGGTGGCGATGGCCTTCAAGTCTTCCTTGAGTGGAAGGACGTATCTATCAAAAAAGTCTTTTTCAAACAATTCTGGGCGAGCAATATTCCCCTCAAAAAGTTCCCAATGCCCTTTGCGATACGTAAAGGTCTTGGCATGAATAATCATCTCCATGGTGTCAGAGTTTTTACCAAGGGTAAAAACCGCCAGCCCTTCCCCCTTCTTTTCAACGGTATCAACGGATTCAATGCTTACAAACGAATCGCCCTCAATGAACCATACGTCTGTGAAAACCGTGTCGAAGGTATCGCCCTTCACCCGCTCCTTCCAGATAGTATTAGCGACTTGTTGTCCTTCTACGCCAATAACCTGTGAAAACACAAATTGCAGACAGGCAAGCAACAAACCATAAATACAGATAAATTTCAGAATAGCCACCGGGGACACCCCGCCAGCCCGGATAGCTATCAATTCATTACTTCTATCTAAAAAATTCAACTGCAAAATGGTGGCGACGAAAAAAACCGCTGGGAGTATTTGCGAAATAATGCCAGGAATTTTCAAGCCAATGTAGGCGATAACAAGAAAAACGCTACTTTCGTTTTCTATAAAATGGTCAAGGTTTTCAAAAAGGTCGGCAATGGCGTAAACACCTGTCCCCGCAAGGAGAATAATCATGACAAGGAAAAAGTTTTGCTTTGCCAGGTAGCGGTATAAAAGGGTCATGATACCGCCCCTTTGCCAAAACCGAATTTCTTCAAAAATTTGCCGACAAATTGCAATGAGATGGTTGTTTCACGCGCCGCCATATAAATACCCAAAGCCGCCCCAACGGCAAAAAGCACATTGGCAAACCAAAGGCTTATTTCAGGGGCAAGAGTCCCCGTTTCCCCAAGGCCAATGCCAAATGAAAACAGGCCGTAATAAATAAAGAAGAAAACAAAGGATAAAATAACACCCATTTGTTGTTTTACACCCTCAAAGAGACAGGCGATGGGCATGGCGAATACGCCAAGCACCAGACAGGCAAAGGGCAGGGATACGCGTTTTTGTAGTTCAACCTTTGCTCGTTGGACTAAATTTTTAGATGCGTCCTCAGGGGGATTGGCGATAACATCTTTGAGCGTGTTGATGGACATTTCCTTAGGCTTAATGGAACCTAATTCAACTCCACTTAAGATGTCGCTAAGGTCAATATTAAAAGCGTATTCAGTAAACTGCAAAACGCTCATATTATCTTTTTCCGTATGATACATACGTCCATTTTCAAGCTTAAAGACCAGAACGCCCTTTTTTTCATCCGTTTCAATACTGCCTTCGGGAGCCACAAAGGTAAGGGTATCTGACGCGTCTCGGCTGTCGTCTTCAAAAACGACCTGCTTGAGTTTTTTTGTTTGAGGATCAACCTCACGCGCAAAAAGAGTAATTCCCTTTAAAATATCTTTGTTGAAAACTCCCGGCTGGATAACAATATTGGCGCGGGAACTGGCGATATCAAGAATAAGGGCTCTAAAATTCCCCATCCCCCAAGCTATACTGTATAGGGAGACATAGAGCGAAAGGAGGAGACAAAGAAAGGAGAAAAACATAGGCGCCCGCATAATTTGATACAGGCTTATGCCGCCGGCTTTAACGGCAACGAGCTCTCTGTCGGCTATCATTCGTAAAAAAGTTAAGAAAATGCTCACCATACAGGAGATGGGAAACACAATCAGCAAAAAGGACGGCATCATATAGAGGAAGAGTTTGGCGATGTCCCAAAACCCTAAGCTCAGTCCTAAGAGCCGATCGCTCATATGCACAGCGCGACCTAGCAAAATAAGAGAGATGAGCGTTATGACGCAAACACTAAATGTGAGCAAAAACTCTTTAATGAGATAGCGTTGAAGAAGACGAAAACCAAAAATATTCAGAGCGGACTCCAATAAAACTCACGGTATTTATGCTATTTCGCGATTAGTCGCTTCTTTTAAAAGCCGTAAAAGCGATTCAGATTCAACAGGGGAAAGGTTATACCGCATGGCGGCTTCGTCAATAAGAGACGTTAAACTTGCTTGTGGCGTTTCACCAAGTTTTGCAAGAATATATTCAACAGCCTTCGCCACGAGTTGCGAGTGAGGTACTACGGTCGCCATAAGAGCGTCCCCTTTATTATACGTTAAAACGCAGGATATCCTATCCGAAGGATAAGAGCCTTGCAACCAAAATAGCAAAGATAAGGACGTATGTCCCCATGAGAAAGGCCTCGTTCGTGCAAAAAGCATCTTGAGGAGGCAAGGCATGGCCCTAAGAAGCTTTTTGGGGTTTACTATTTCAATGTAAATGGCTAGTAACAGGAGTTTACCCATTCCTGCGGAGGTTGCAAAGAGTTTTATGGATACACAACTTTCAGCTATTATACTCGGTCTTGTTCAAGGACTTACGGAATTTCTCCCTGTCTCGTCTTCTGGCCACCAAATTATCACAAGTCACCTGCTGGGACTCACTTCTGACACCGTAAAGACCTTTGAGGTCGTCATTCAGCTCGGCTCAATTTTGGCCGTTGTCGTGGTTTATTGGCAGCGTTTTTTAGGCTTGCTGAACTTTAAGGCCAAAGAGCGATTTAGTGGCTTTCGCGGTCTTTATCTCCTCTTTTTCACCTGCCTGCCCGCTTCGTTGGTGGGACTATTGGCCCACGACTATATAACCACCCACCTCTTTAACCCCATCAGTGTGGCCCTTGCCTTAGCCGTGGGCGCCCTCTTTATTCTCTATGCAGAATATAAAGGCGAAGAGGATACCTATGAGAGCGTTGACGACCTTACGCCAAGAGCCGCTTTAGGTATCGGCTGTTTCCAATGTCTTTCCCTCTGGCCGGGGTTCTCTCGCTCCACTTCGACGATTATGGGGGGAATGCTTCTGGGCGCCAAGCGTAAGGTAGCTGCGGAATATTCATTTCTCGCCGCCGTCCCCATTATGTTTGCCGCCACGGGATTTGTTTTGCTCAAAGCCTATAAGTATCTGTCCGTAGACGATATCCCTTTTTTCCTCACCGGGAGCGCTGTGGCCTTTGTTTCGTCCTTGGCAGCCATAAAAATACTCCTCAAGCTTATCTCTCATACCTCATTTCGCCTATTTGCTTGGTACAGACTCGCCATCGCTCCCCTTGTTTATTTCTACTTTTACTAGTGAAAGAATAAAATAATTCAGTCAGATAGAGAGAAATAACCATATTATCCCAGCCAAGTAAGAGATGACGAAGAGCCAGTCTTTAAAGTGTTGCTTTAAAGACT
>CAZYJQ010000095.1:0-5517 GCA_964647835.1 uncultured Desulfovibrio sp.
GGCGCGAGAGCAGAACACTCGTGCCAAGGGCAATGGCCGCGATGCCAACGGTATGAGGTCGAATAAGAAATCGCACGGGGCTCCTTTGGGTTACGCTTGTATACCTAGCGGAATATGGCACGCTTGACCAGCTTATTTATTAGAGCGCATGGTGCTGGATAGGGCGCGGAGGGTCGAGCGTTGCAGGAAGGGGTTCAAGGGGCATCGCATAAGAAAAGAGCACTCAAGTGGGGAAGGCTCAAGGGGGTGGGGGCAAAGGGCATATTTTTTACAATGATCATGAACAATGAGCTTGCGCTAAATTGCTTTTTTCCCCGTCTTGTTTTACTCTTAACTTCTTGAACTTGTTTACTCGCTTTACTGGTTAATCTATCCCCGCAGGGAGGTTCTTTCTCTTGCTGGGGGTGTTTTTTGAGGGTATCATATACTCTCATCGTATGGTTTTTTCTTCTTTCGCCGCCAGTGGGCGCGCGTCACATTTTTTACGTTGTGGTAGATGTATGTCTCAGCATGAAAAAGTATTGTCCGACGGATGTATAAGCATCATTGGCATGGCCGCGGCCGGGAAAACAACCATCGGCAAGGCTTTGGCTTCTCTTATGGACTGGCCCGCCGTGGATGCGGACAACCTCATCGAATCCATTTATGGGGCGTCCCTTCAGTCCATAGCGGACGCTTTAACCAAAGATGAATTTCTTGATATCGAGTCGCAGGCCATTTGCGGATTACGCTTAAAGCGCTGTGTTATTTCCACAGGCGGAAGCGTTGTTTACCGCGAAAAAACCATGCAGCATTTGGCATGCCTCGGGCCCATCGTTTACCTTGATGTTCCTTTGCCCATCATCTTAGAACGCATCAGTCGCAAGCCTGACAGAGGTCTTGCCATCGCGCCGGGACAAACCATTGAAGATTTGTATAACGAGCGAGCCGCCCTTTACAGGCGCTATGCCACTTGGACCGTCGAAGGGGGCGAGGCGGCGCCTCAGGCTTACGCCAGCGCCATAGCTAAGTGGCTCGAGGCTTATCATGGCTAGTTCTCCCTTTGGCGCGCTCAAAGCTCTTTACGCTGAAATGGAGCAGGCTTATGGTGAGCACGCTCGCTCGGCGGGGTTAAGCTGTGAGGGGTGCCCGACCAACTGTTGTACAAGTTTTTTCCAGCACCATACCTACATTGAGTGGATATACGCTATCAAAGGGGTTCAGGCACTTTCGCCAGCGAAGCAAAAAGAGGTTGTGGAGAGAGCGAAAGTCTACACGGCCCACGCTAAAGAGCGCCTGGCCGCCAAGGCTGTGCCTGATGCCATGTGCCCTTTGAACGAAGACGGGCTATGTATTATCTATCCTTATCGGTTGATGATTTGCCGGATGCATGGGACGAAAAATAGCCTTCGTTTGCCCAACGGGCAGGAACAGCATTTCAGAGGATGCGATAGGTTTGTCACCTTGCCCAATGCAAAAGAGGTAGCTTATCTCGACCGAACGCCTTTTTATCAGCGTCTCGCGGCCCTTGAAATGGATATTTTGCGCCGCGCGGGACGACCTTTGCCGGGAGTCAGGCTTACCCTTGCCGAAATGATTCTTTTGGGGCCGCCTAAAGTGCGCTAGGGCGCCGTTGTCGCCGTTCTAGAAAAAACCTTTGTTTTTATTGTCCGGTTGCTGTAATACTGGTATATTAAAAGATGTAGGGGTTGAATAGTATGCTATTTAGCCGCTTGTTTTCGCGGCCTTTGTTATTGGGGGAATAGTAATGCCTGAAATGGAATGGATAGAAGCGCATCTTCTGACGATCTTAGATGAGTCGGGGATTGGGTTGTGGCGTATAGATCGCCAGACCCGGCGTCTTACCATATCGGGGCGTCGCTGTATTTATGACGTTTTTGGGATTACCGAAGATTTTTGGCATATTGATTCCCGTGATTTTTTGTCTCTTCATTGTCATCCTGATGATTCTCTTGCCATCCGTCATGGCCTTGAAAATATTGTTCCGGGCGAACATCAGCCGAAGATATCCTTTCGGGTGTGGAACGAAGTTCTACGCACCTGGGTTTGGGTTTCCATTTCCTGCACAACCACCTTTGAAGAGAACGAGCTCATCTATTTGAGCGGTGTTTTTGAAAACATTACTCTTTTCAAGCGACACGAAGCCGCGCAACGCAAAGCAGATTTAGCGGAAGAGCGCGTGCAGATAATGTTTAACGCCACTCCCTTGTGCTGTAATCTCTGGGATGAAAACTTTAATAATATCGATTGTAACGATGAAGCGGTTCGTCTTTTCAATTTAAAAGACAAAAACGCTTACCTCGACAATTTTTATAAGCTTTCCCCTGTCATACAGCCTGGGGGAGAGTCTTCGAGGAACCTTGCTCAAAGGTATATTGAGCAGGCTTTTCAAACAGGCCATGCCCGTTTTGAGTGGATGCATCAAAAGTTTGATGGCGAACCCATTCCTTCAGAAATAACCTTGGTCCGGGTTTCATGGGGAGGTACCCATTATGTGGCGGGTTATACCCGTGACTTGCGAGAGCAAAAGGCGATGTTGTCGGAGATGGACGCGGCCTATGAGGCTTTGCGTATTGCCCGTGACATGGCCTTGCGTAATACCGAAGCCAAAAGCGAATTTTTGGCGACCATGAGCCATGAGATTCGCACGCCCATGAATGCCATTATCGGCATGTCCCACCTGTTGTCTAAAACAGAATTAACAGAAAAACAGCTCGATTATGTTTCTAAAACCTCAAGCGCGGCTGAACTGTTGCTTCGCATCATCAATGATATTTTGGACTTTTCTAAAATTGAGGCAGGCAAGCTTGACATGGAGTCGGTGCCTTTCTCCATGGCAGATTTGTTTGGTGAGTTACAGGATTTTTTCAGAGCCACTTTGCGCGACAAACAGCTTTCTCTCACCTTTGAAGGGGTGGAGCTTTTGCCCGAAAGTGTTGTGGGCGACCCTGTGAGGCTCAAGCAGGTCTTTTTGAACCTCATGAGCAACGCCATAAAATTTACCCCTGCGGGCGCCATCACCGTAAGTATCGAAGAAGTTACCCGTGATGAGGACGCTTTCCAGATTAAATGCTCTGTACGCGATACGGGCATTGGCATGACAATGGAGCAGACGCAGCGTATTTTTTCGGCTTTTTCGCAGGCCGATAGCTCCACAACCAGAAAATACGGGGGGACCGGGTTGGGGCTTGCCATTTCACGGCAACTGGTTAAGTTGATGGGCGGAAATATCTGGTGTGAAAGTGTTGTTGACAGCGGTACGACCTTTTACTTTACCATGAAGCTTACGAAAGATTTACAGCCTGAAAAAAGAGCCCTGCGCCATGAAAATCTCCTTACGGATCGCCAGCCTACCCCAGCGCGTTTGCGTTGTAAGATTTTGCTTGCCGAAGACAATGAAATCAACCAGATGATAGCTGTGGAACTTCTTGAGGGGGTTGGTTATCAGGTTGCGGTGGCCAATAACGGTGAAGAGGCGGTTAATCTGCTTTTGGCAGACAAGGGCATTGATGTGGTTTTGATGGATATCCAAATGCCAGTCTTAGACGGCCTCGAGGCTACGAAGCGTATTCGGGAATACCCGCAGTTTGCCAATATCCCCATTATAGCCATGACCGCGAGAGCTATGGCCGGCGATAAGGAACGTAGCCTTGAAGCGGGGATGAGCGATTATATTACAAAACCCATTGTGACGGAAGAGCTTTACGCTGTTTTGAAGAGGTGGCTAACCTAGCCGTCTTTGGGAGGGCGAGATTTTTTTGTACTCGCTTTGAGTACGGTTTTGCCACAGACGCTTTTTGTCGCCGTCTATCTGACCGTTTTTTTATTCGCAGGGGGCTGGTTCAGATTGGCTCAGACTGGCTGATATCAGCTTGCGCTAATCCGCGCCAATCCGCATCAGTCTCTGACAGCCCCTGACATTCCCTGGCGGTCTATCGTTATTCCCGCTCCCAGCTTGGCTTATATAATCTTGTATTTCATTTCCGCTTGGCTCATGCCAGCCCGTATCCCCTTCCAACACTTGTCCTTATCGGGCTCACCGTCCCCTCCATACACCCGCACCCGAACATAGTCTGGCTCAACAGACTATGCCCTTTGTTGTCTGGCCTTTATATGCTTGGCTCCCTCCTCAAAAGGCGGCTTCTTAGAACAATGCGGCAACCGCCCTCAAGGTCGTTGGCAATTAAGCAATGCCTTCGAAAAGAGGCGAGGAAAGGTAGCGCTCAGCGCTGTCGGGCAAAATAACGACAATGGTTTTTTGAGCGAATTCTTCCAGCGCTACCAAACGGGAGGCGGCCGCCATGGCCGCGCCCGAAGAAATTCCCGCCAAAATGCCTTCTTGTGTGGCAAGGTCACGGGCGCATTGTATGGCCTCCTCGTTGCTCACCTGCTCCACCCTGTCGAGGAGGGAGGTATCAAGGGTTTGGGGGATGAACCCCGCCCCGATGCCTTGAATTTTGTGAGGGCCGGGCTGGAGGGGAGCGCCTGCCAAAAACTGTGAAATAACAGGGCTGGCGGCAGGTTCAACAGCCACACTGCAAATGTTTTTGCCCATGGTGTTTTTCAGGTAACGGCTAATGCCCGTCAAGGTGCCCCCCGTGCCCACAGCGGAAATAACAACATCCACCTGACCGTTGGTATCCTTCCAAATTTCAGGCCCTGTGGTGAGTTCGTGAATTTGGGGGTTGGCGGGGTTGTTGAACTGCTGGGGTAAAAAATAGAGTTCTGGACGTTCAGCAGCCATGGCTTCGGCGTGTTTAATCGCTCCCCCCATACCTTCTAAACCGGGAGTTAAGATGAGGTTAGCGCCAAGCATGGCAAGGAGCTTTCGGCGTTCAATGCTCATGGTTTCGGGCATGGTCAGGGTTATGGGATAACCCTTTGCCGCGGCGACATAGGCCAGGGCGATGCCCGTATTGCCACTGGTGGGTTCGATAATATGCATGCCTTTTTTGAGAACACCGCGTTCTTCCGCGTTACGAATAAGGTTAGCGCCGACACGGCACTTGACGGAATAGGAGGGGTTGCGCCCTTCGATTTTGGCAAATACTTTGGCTGTGGAGGGAACGAGACGATTTAAATGAACGAGGGGGGTATTTCCTATGGAAAGGGCGTTGTCCAGATAGAGGGCCATGATAAATCTCCTTATGGGTTCGGACGGTCTGCTTGACTGGCTGGCGGTCTGGTTGGCGGTCTGGTCAGGCAGATTCGTCGGATTGGCTTGCTTGGTCAGATTGACAGGTTGGGTAAGTAGATTGGGCAGATGCATAAATTGACACGATGCGTAAATTGGCCAGACAAGTGAACCAATAAAAGCGCCTTGCCTTTGGTAATTCGCAAAAGTAGATTGGCTGAGGGCTTAGTAACGCAGGCAGAAACTTTTTCGGGTATCTTAGGCTTGTCTTAAGACTCGCCAAAGGCGGAAAAAGCGTCAAGATTTGTTCCAAGATTTGTCTGCCTAGGGCAGGCTCCTCAAGACTGCCTGAAAAAAAGATATTCAGACTTGGGATGAGGGGC
>CAZYJQ010000096.1:0-5416 GCA_964647835.1 uncultured Desulfovibrio sp.
TTGGCGCCAACGTGGACGACTTCCACTCGCCAGCCAAAGAAACAGAAAAAGAGCTGAATACGCTTCTCACGGAAACCGACGTTTCCTTGAAGACCTTGGCTAAAGAAGCTAACGAGTCCATAGCCGACAACTTGTTTGATACGGCAGTTAGCCTTGCGGGGTCGACCTTTATCATGTCGGTTCTGGTCATTTTTGTGGCGGTTTGGCTTGCTTCTGTTATTACCAAAAAAATAACCTATATTGTCAAGGGTCTTACCAAATTCCAGCGCGGAGAACGTGATTTCCGCTTCAATACTGTTGTTAAGGACGAAATCGGAGCGGTGGCAGAGGCCTTTGACGAAATGGCCGACTATATTGTGGCGGCTGAGAACGATTCGCTCATTATCACGGACCTTGACCGAAAAATCCTTTATGTCAGTGAGACGGGCCTTGAATATTTAAATACCACCCTTGATAAGGTGCGTCATGAAGACTATTGGGACTTTAGTATTTTCCCGCCTGAAACGATGTATTGTCCCATTACGGCTCTGCATGAAGGCAAAGAAGCAGAGGTCTACTTCCATGAGCCTGTGGCTATGTTCCTTAAGGGCGCCGCCAGTTATTTGCGCACTAAAGAGGGTGATGCCATCGGGTATATTATTAAGGCCAGCGACGTGACCCAGCTTGTTCGGGAAAAGGAAAATATTGATAAACAGCGAGCCTTTTTGGATACGGTCTTTACGGCTTCGCCTGACCTTATTTGGTATAAAGATAATGAGAACAAATTCATTATGGTGAACCCAAGGTTTGCCAAAATCGCCGAACTGGCTCCCCATGATTTTATTGGCAAGAGTGTTACGGAAGTGCTTTCCAATGACGCGGCCATTGTGTTTTATGAGAATGACAACCTCGCCATCAAAGCAGGGCGCGCCTATTATAGCGAAGACAGTGTTCCCTTTGCCGATGGGCACGTTGAAGTTTTGGACGTTGTGCGGACGCCTTTATATACGCCTAGTGGTGAGTACGCTGGCTTGCTCGGGGTGGCTCGAGACGTATCCCGCAGGGTTGAGGTAGAAAAAACCTTACGAAATACCCAGCGCGAGCTTCGCTCGGCGGTTCATTCCGCTAACGCGGCAAACGCTTCCAAAAGCTCCTTCCTCGCGCGCATGAGTCATGAAATCCGCACCCCTATGAACGCCATCATAGGCATGAGCAATATCGCTTCGCGCAAACTGCACAGCCTCCCCTTGCCCCTCGATGAACTTCAAAACCATGTTCGCCAAATTGAAGTTTCCTCACAGCACTTGCTGGGCGTTATCAATGACATTCTCGACATTTCAAAGATTGAAGCGGGTAAAATTGAGCTCTCCTCTGAAATATTTAGCGTTGATGAATTTATTAACAGTGTAAAAACGATTATTTTACCTCGGTGCGATGAAAAAAATATCGCCTTTACCCTCCATGTGGGTGAAGCGATTCCGCCTTATCTTGTCGGTGACGTATTGCGCCTGAGACAAGTCTTTATTAACCTCCTTGGTAATGCCGTTAAGTTTACCCCTGAGACGGGAAAAGTCAGCTTCTCCATTGATTGTATCGAATGCGTTAATGATGAAGCGCACATGCGATTTATTATCAACGACAGCGGTATAGGCATGTCCAAGGAAGTTCAGGAAAAGCTCTTCTCGCCCTTTGAGCAGGGTGACGCCACCATTACGAGCACCTATGGCGGTACTGGTCTTGGTCTTGCCATTAGCAAGAATATTATTGATTTGCTGGATGGCACCATTGAGTACACCAGCTTCATTAACGAAGGCACAACCTTTGTCATTAATATGTGGTTGCCCTTTGAAGAGAAAGAAGAGGACGCCGGACAGCTCCGCATGGATAAGATGGATTGTTCTGGTAAGACCATTTTGCTTGTTGATGACGTTGAGCTTAATAGAATGATTGTTGTAGAACAGCTCTCTTCCCTTGGGGTTATTATTGACGAAGCGGAAAACGGCTTGCAGGCAGTTGAGATGTTTGAGGCCTCCGAGGTCGGGCATTACGCAGCCATCCTCATGGACGTGCAGATGCCTGTGATGAACGGCTACGACGCTTCGAGAAAGGTGCGTTCGCTGCAACGGGAAGACGCCCCGACTGTGCCCATTATTGCCATGACAGCCAACGCATTTAGAGAAGATATTGATGAAGCCATTGGAGCGGGCATGACCGAACACTTGGCAAAGCCCATTGAGCCGGAAAAACTTATCGCTCTGCTCCTGCGCTACATCGGCTGTGTCATCGATAGATAGCTTGCCCGTTCAAAGGCATGGAACCAGAGAGGTGCTGGGGAGGTGCTGGGGAGCGGTCTAGAAATGAGGCTAGAATAACAAAAAAGCATCGCTGATTAAGCGATGCTTTTTTGCTCCCTCAAGGGGGGGTACCTGAAAAGCTAGGCTTTCAGATGGCTTAGTTACCTTTTGTTTCGCATTCTTTGCAGATTCCATAAAAGGTAATGTCGACGCTGTGAACGGTAAAGTGATTCACATCAAGGCTGTTAAAAGAGGGCAGGCTTGCCTCGGCATTGAAAATATCACCGACCGAGCCGCAAACAGTGCAACGCACATGATAGTGAGGGACTGTATTTCCATCAAAACGTTTTTGCTGGCCTGCCTGCTCAAGCAGGTTAATCTCACCAGAAGAACTCAGAAGGTCGAGGTTTCTGTAAACAGTGCCAAGACTTATGCGGGGAAGTTTCTTTTTCACGAGAGCATAAAGCTCATCGGCGGTTGGGTGAGATGTGAGACCGCGCAATGTTTCCAGAATAACAGCACGCTGTTTGGTCATACGTGTTTGTGACATAGTTTTCTCCTCTTACGTCTAGCAGTAATTATTACTGTTTACAAATAATTGTCAAGAACAATTATCAATAGTGTGAGACTATTGCCAAGGACGCATGCTTAGGCTAAAGGATAGACTTATCCTGTGGACAGGAAAAAATATTTCATCAAGGTTTCGCGGAGGTTATCATGTCAAAGTCATTGACAGTGGCGGTGGTTGGTTCAACGGGTGCTGTGGGTCAAGAGTTGCTTTCTATTTTGGAAAGCCGTGATTTCCCTGCTACCAAGGTAAAAGCTCTTGCTTCTTCGCGTTCCGCAGGCAAGACCGTTCCTTTTAAAGGAGGAAGCCTCACCGTTGAAGAGCTAACCGAGTCGTCTTTTAAAGATGTTGATTTGGCGCTATTTTCCGCTGGCGGCGAGACCTCTAAAAAATTCGCCCCCATTGCCGTTGCCGCAGGTTGCGTGGTTGTTGATAACTCGAGCGCTTGGCGCATGGATGAGCGTTGTCCCTTGGTCGTGCCCGAGGTCAACAGAGAGGCGTTAAAAGAACATTGCGGCATTATCGCGAACCCGAACTGTTCCACCATTCAAATGGTCGCGGTCTTGGATCCTTTGCACAAAGCTGCCAAGATTAAGCGTGTGGTGGTTTCTACCTATCAAGCGGTATCTGGCACAGGCAATAAAGCCATTGTCGAGCTTGAGACGCAGATTCGCCAGATGTTTAATATGCAAGAGCCAGATATTGAAGTGTATCCTTATCGAATTGCCTTCAACTGTTTACCTCAGATAGACGCGTTTTTGGACAATGGATACACCAAAGAAGAGATGAAAATGGTTGATGAAACCGTTAAAATCATGGGGGATGCTTCCATTAAGGTTTCCCCGACAGCGGTGCGGGTTCCTGTTTTCTACGGTCATGCCGAATCGGTGAACATTGAGTTTGAAAAGCCCCTTTCAGCCAAAGACGCTCGCGCTGTCTTGGCAGCGGCAAAGGGTGTGCAGGTTTATGACAACCCCGCTGAAAAAATGTATCCCATGCCCATCGACGCCGCTGGTGAAGATGAAATTTTCGTAGGGCGGATTCGTGACGACGAAACCATCGACAATGCCATTAACCTCTGGATAGTGGCGGATAATATTCGCAAGGGGGCGGCGTTGAATACCGTTCAGATTGCGGAGTGTTTGGTTGAAGATGGTCTTGTCAGGACCGCGGGAACTTCAATTTTCTAAAGGACAAAAAAAGAGCGTATGCTCTTTTTTTGTTTGTGACCTTTGCCCAAAGACAGGTGGCTTATGATTCCCATCCTTAACAGTGAGCAGGATGTTGCTGAAAAGCTTTGCAGCACCCCTCGCCCTGTAGAAGAGAATGTGTTGGCGTGGTACGAGCATCGCCTCGGCGTCATCGCGACCACTCCTCGTTTAATGCTTTTACCTCTGGACGACCATTTAACCCACCGGGGCGATGGCGTTTTTGAAACCATTCAATATCAGCAAGGCATCTTGTTCGGTCTTGAGAGTCACCTCGCAAGGCTAGAGCGTTCAGCCAAGGGGATTTTCTTGGAACCGCCGTGCGAGTGGTCTTTCATTCGGGAAGCCGTCCTTGCAACGGTTGCCGCTGGTAAAGAACCAAGGGGAATGGTGCGTATTTTATTGGGGCGCGGTCAGGGGGGGTTTGGGGTAGACCCATCGGAATGCCCAGAGGCCAGCTTATATATTATCGCTTATCGCCATCAGGATATGACAGAAGCGGATTATGCTCGCGGTTTGACGGGGATGCGAACCAGTATACCGCCAAAAAGCGCTGATATGGCCCAGATAAAAAATGCCAACTATTTGCCCAACGTGCTGATGATGCGCGAGGCTCGTCAAAAAGGCGCCGATGTGCCCTTTAGTTTTACACCCGATGGTTACTTGGCCGAAAGCGCCATTGCGAATATTTGTCTGGTTAATCAGGAAGGCGTCTTCTTGGTGCCTAGTTTGACCAACGCCCTAAAGGGAACAAATCTCACCAAAGCCATTGAAATTTTGGAAGGCAAGAGAGAATATCGCATAGGTCTTGTGACCGAAGAGGATATTTTCGCAGCCAAAGAGGTGATGATTTTGGGTTCTGGTCCCATCTGCGCGGCAGTGGTTCGTTATGAGGGAAGAACCATTGGGGATGGCAAGTGCGGCCCTGTTTGTCAAATGCTCCTTGAGACAATGACCAGAGATTATCTGGCTCATGGAACCAAGGTTCCCGGGCTGGCCTAAGTGAAGCGAACTGTTTTGAGGGGAAGGCAAGGCCTTCCCCTTCTGTTTTGTTGGGTTGGAAAAAAGAAAAGTAGATAAGGATAGGCTGTGAAGACCATTGCTTTTTGTAACAGCACCCTTGCTTGGGGAGGCGGTGAAACCTGGCATTTAGAAGCCTCGCTGTACCTCCTTGTTCAGGGCTATAAGGTGCTTATGATGGCTCATGAGGCAGGCGCCTTATACGCTCGGGCCAAAGCCTATGAAGGGCCGAATTTTATATTGATTCCCCTGTCCATAGGACGACTCTCCTTTCTTAACCCCTTCACAGTTAAAAAGTACGCACGGTTTTTGTCCAAGCATGGGGTTGACGCTGTGCTTATGAATTT
>CAZYJQ010000097.1:0-5415 GCA_964647835.1 uncultured Desulfovibrio sp.
TCTTGAAGGCGTTTGTCTATTTCTGGTAATTCTTCATCAAAGGTGGAGTTGAGATTTCTAAAAAGACGAAACTCCCAAATGGTGGAATAGGTATGAGCGGCGGTGAGGATGTCCGTGGCTATGCCGGAATGATCTTTGCCCATGACATGACGTTCAAACCGTTCGAAAAAGTCTTCGCTAAAAGGGCGTAGGTGAGGCTCGACCTCCTTCACAGCCCACTTGGCAAGCTCCTGATAATGTTCGTGATTTTCACGAATGCGGTTGAATATGGCGGGCTTTATGTCCGTAACTATTAAGCGGAACATATAATCGAAAATACCTTTTTCAACGACTTCTTGCTCCAAGGACAGTCTGTCGAGGCTGGTCATGGTGCGACCCGCGTGTTGGCAAAGCATCCAGGCCACAATCATTTTGTGGGCCTGCTTGTCGATTTCAATAAGCTCCATGGGACGAAGCTTGTCATTCCAGCGTTTCATATAGGTGCCGGAAAAAATAAACTGCAAAAGGCCTTTTCTTATGGTGTTCTTCATGTTTGTCTCGATAATCGTCAGTAGCAAATGATGGCGAATGTTAGCGGTAGAAGGCTGTGTTGTTATTTTTGTTCAGCCCTACGCAAAACGAATCCAAGGGACCCCAGTTGATATTGGGGGCTTGGTGAAAAAAGTCAGGGAAGGCGAAGCCTTCCCTGAAAATGATACATTGTTAACCTTGGTCGCCTATCCACTTCATAGCCTCTTTTAAGGACAAGGTGCCATCATAGATGGCTTGGCCTGTGATAGCCCCTTCAAGGTTGCCTGTTTTGGTGAGGGGATAGAGGTTTTTAATGTCGGCTAAGGTTGCTACACCTCCCGCCGCGATGAGGGGCAGGGGACTCGACTGAGCGAGGCTGGCAAGGGTTTCAAGGTTCACGCCGCTTTGGGTTCCGTCACGGCTGATGTCCGTATGAATGACAAAGGCCGTTTTTTGCTCGGCAAGTCTGGGGAGCACATCGGTTATTTTTAAACCTGTTCCTGCTACCCATCCTTTGGTACGCACTTCACCGTCTTCGGTATCAAGGGACACCCCGATTTGACCGGGAAAGGCCGAGGCGAGTTCGGTATATTTTTCAGGCTCGTCAATGGCCATGGTGCCTATAATAAGGCGGGTTATTCCCGCCTTGAGGTAAAGCTCGGCTGTTTGAGCCGTGCGAATGCCACCGCCCATTTGAATGGGGATGGAAACGCTGGCGCACAGGCGTCTGATAAGCTCAATGTTGACAGGTTCGCCTGAAAAGGCGCCGTCAAGATCGATGATATGAAGCCACTGGGCACCTTGTTCCTGCCAGTGGAGCGCCGCTTCTACAGGGTCGTCCATGAAGACTGTTTCCCTATCGGCTCTGCCTTTATGCAGACGTACGCATTTACCGCCTTTAATATCTACAGCAGGGAAAATAATCACAGACGCATATCCTTAATGGCGTTTTCCATGGCTTCTTGGGCCAGTTCTTCGGCTGTTATCCAGCGACCGGAGCGTTTGAAAAATTTGCCAACTTCAAGAAGGTTATCAGAAAGGGCTTGTTGGGTTTCTTCAAAGTGGTAGCGGGAAACAAGGGTTTCGTTGCGTACGTCGATGAGGAAGAAACTCAAAACAACACGGGCTGGCTCGACAACGCCGGCGCTACCGCCTTTACGGGCGCGCCATTCGTATACTTGAGGAACCAGCAAGAGGTCAACGCCCATGCAACGGCCGACCTCAGACCAGCGGCGCATGGCGGCTCTTGGCGAGTTGGTGGCTTCGGCTATGCCTGCTGAGCACATCTTGGATTTCTCTGCATTGACAAAATTATGGGAACTGTTGGCAATAAGTGTTCCAGCGAAGGTATTGTCAAGATAATTGAAAATTTTGGTGTCTACATTTTCCACACTGTCGCTAATGTAGCCCGCCAACATATCGGCGTTGGAGGTAGGGTGAGTGAAATGAGTCACACCCAAAGTAAGATTGCCAGTGGGGAGAGGGGGTTGCTGGGGTTTTGCGCAGCCAACCAGGATAAAGCTAACCACAAGTGTCAGCGACAAGAAAAAACGTGTAGCGGTATGCATTAGTCAAAACTCCCTTTTGTGCTGAGTAGATTAGAACGATTGAGACAGACAGCCGAACGCAAAGCCAGACCAAGGCCCTTGCAGGCGGACTCCAGTATGTGGTGCCCGTTTCGACCATACATAATAGATATATGTAAATTCATTTTTGCGCCATAGGAAAAAGCGCGGAAAAACTCCCGCCAAAGGTCGTTTTCTTCACCAGCGATGGTTGGGGGCAAAAACTCTTGGCCTTGAAAAACAAGGTAGGAGCGCCCCGAAAGGTCAATGGTCACAGAGACAAGCGCCTCGTCCATGGGAACTTGAGCGTGGGCTGTGCGGTTAATTCCTTTTTTGTCGCCAAGGGCTTGGTGGAGAGCTTGACCAAGGCAAAACCCGACATCTTCAAGGGTATGGTGGGCGTCGACCTCTAAATCGCCTTTGCAGGCGAGGCTAAGGTCAAAGTCGGCCCAGTAGCTGAGCAGGGTGAGCATATGATCCGCGAAGCCATAACCAGTACGGACGGAAACATCGCCGCTGCCATCTAGGTTGAGGGTCAGGGAAATATCGGTTTCTGTTGTGGTGCGCTTGATGCTTGCCTGGCGTGGTGTTGGTGTGCTCATGAAAAAAATCCTCTCGCGCAAATGGGGTTGTTAAAAAAGTCTGGCCCTGAGGGAGACTATAGGGGGTTGCGGTTTGCTAGCGCAACCCCGTGGTAGAGTGATTCTACTCTTTTTCATTCCCTTCGTCATTAGGGGTGTTTTTTGAGGGAGCGCCTTCGGACTCATCAAGGGCGTCAGCCTTATTGTCGACTGTGTCGCTATGAGAGTCGCCATTGCTTTCATTATTATGACTGGCGCCATCACCATCGGTGATAGTATTGCCATGGCTGGCGTTTGGGGTATCACTGGCGTTAGGGCCATGCGAGTTCTCGTTGTCTTGCGACACGTCTTGAGGCTCATGTGGGGGAGCTTGAGCGTCCTTGTCGTCTCCCTCTTCGTCTTCCTCAGTATCGGAATCGTTGTCGTCTTGGGGGCCGTCGTCTTCACTGGCATCGTCTTCATCGCTCTCTTCTTCTTCTTCTTCTTCTTCTTCTTCTTCTTCTGGAGCGGTTTTTTTACCAAAAATATCAGCGATAATGATGCTAATTCCGTAAAGGATGAGCATGGGGCCCGCCATAAGGCATTGGGAAATAACGTCGGGAGGGGTGAGAACGGCGGCAACGAGTAAAATAATAAGGATGGAGTAGCGCCAAAAAGAGCGGAGCATTTTTCCTGTTACAATGCCAAGGCGGGCGAGGAAAAAGGTAAACAGGGGCATTTCAAACACGACCCCAAAGGCCACCATGAATTGCAGGGCGAAAGAGAGAGACTCTTTGAGGGAAGGCATGGCGGTAATGGAGGCGCTGTTGTAGCTCATGAAAAATTTAAAAACAGTGGGGAAGGCTACGAAATAGCAAAAAGCGCCGCCCGCCACAAAAAAGAAGCCGGAGGAAAAGGCCAGGGGAATAAGAACGATCTTTTCTTCGCGATAGAGGCCGGGGGCAATAAAGAGCCATACCTGATAGAAAATAAGGGGGCTCATAACAAAAAGACCCGCCACAAAGGCCACTTTCATTTCAGTAAAAAAAGCTTCGCTAGGAGCGGTATAGATGAGTGTTGCCGATGTGTGCGTTGCCTCAAAGCCCTTGACGGCGTGCATCATGGTGTCCATCATAGGATGAATGAGGTAGGCGTAAGCATCGGCCATTGCAGTGGCGCTATTGCTTTGCACGGCTTGGGTGAGGGCGTTTATCATGGGTTCCATGAAAAGCTGAATAACATCGCTTCCTTCAGCCGTGGGAACCTGCTTCATGGCGGTGTCCATGGCATCAATCATGGGGTTCATGAGGTGATTGAAAATTTCGGTGGCAAAGGGGAAGCACAGGGCAAAGCCGGCTATGGCCCATACGAACATGAAAAAGACACGGCGGCGCAGGTCCAGCAGGTGTTCCCTTAGGGTTGTTGGTCCCTCTTCTTCCTCATCGTCGTCCTCATCATCATCTTCTTCTCCGTCCTCTCCATCCTCTCCATCTTCGTCAAAGTCGTCATCTTCATCACCTTCGTCACCCTCGTTATCCGTATCGCTGTGGGTATCATCTTCGACGCTATTATCACCACCCTGGTCATCATAGTTTTGGGTGTCCTCAGGATCACGAGAAGAGTTTTCACTGTCGTTCGCTAGGGAGCCATCAGGCCTGTCCTCATCTTGCTGAGTGTGGGCCGATGACGTGACGTCGTGTTCCTCTGTGGTGTCAGTGGATGTTTCGGATGCAGATTTTTTTTCGCCTTGCTCATTCTCAAGGCTCTCGCGATGCTCAGGCTGGTGGGCGTTATTTGCATTTTCAGGGGCGCTCGCATCGCTTTTGCGGGGTGTTCCCGGAACGACAAAATCATCGGATGATTGTTGAGGTACCCAGATAAGGGAGCTTTCTTTCTTTTGGGGATTACGTAAATAATCATTGGGGGTGCTATCAGCTTGTTCGCCAGACGTTGTATCAGATTTTACGCCAGATTTTGCATTTGGTTCAGTGCTGCTTAGAGCCGAGCCAAGGGCTCTTTCACCAGCGCTGTGTTCAGCGCTTTGCTCAACACCATGTTCCGTATTTGGGTCGGTGTTTTGTTTTGGCGTAGAAGTGGCAGAAGATTGGTTGCCAGAAGACTGCTTGTCTGAAGGTATTTGAGGGTCCGCTTTATGGTCAGCCATTATGCGTCTCCTTTGGCAGTATCATCGGCAAGGGGGGCAGTATCTTGTTTTTCGGCGATAGACTTGTCTGTTGGGGGCGTTGAAGAGGGGGGGCTATCCGTGGCATTATCCGTGGTGCTATCGCCCGCAGAAGCGCTTGCGCCTTCGTTTGTCTCGTCTTCATAGCCGAGCTGGCTTTGGGGCGTTACGCTAATATACTCCGTTGGACGAGGGTAAACAGTCGGCTTTTGAGCCGATTCGGCTTGGCTGGCCTGGCTGATTGGTCCAGTGGAGGCGCCCGATGTCTTCATGGCAGCCGTTGTGGCGCTGGCAACATCATCAGTTTTCGCCGGAGAGTCCGCGCCTGAAGGGGCTGAGCTTTTGACCTCTGCCACTTCTTTGTCTTTTGCTTGTCTGTCAGGAGATTTCTTGCCAGTAGGTTGGCTATCTGGTGTCTGGTAGTCTGGTGTCGGGTTATTTGGGGTTTGGCTCTTTTTAGTTTGAGCCTCTGGGGTTTGCGAATTTGTACTTTTTTGGGTTTTCGTCTTTTGCGCAGAGGGGGTTTTCTTCGTCGTTGTCTGTTCTTTGGTCTCTTCTTTTGACGGTGTTTTTTTAGCTGTTTTCTTCTTCGTGGTTG
>CAZYJQ010000098.1:0-5399 GCA_964647835.1 uncultured Desulfovibrio sp.
TTACCTTAGGGAGATAGCGACTCAATAGAGTATGTGGGGGGATGTGCCTCATAACCTGCACGGCTGGTGACTCGATAAAGAAGTCAGACAGGGATACCAGACAAGGATACCAGACAAGGACATCAGAAGATGGGGCGAATAAGGAGCCTTGGAAGACTTTGAGGAAGGGGACGTTAGGGGACGCTGGGGGCTGTTGAAGGGTGAAGGAAGGGGTAGCTCTTGGGCAAGAGGGTAGGCGAATTTTGTCAGCTTGTCAGGTCGCTTTCACTTAGAAGGGCAATACAAGGTGGGTGTCAATTTTTAGACGCTCTCTATGAACGGCACAGGGATGCTGTCATGAGGGATGCTGTCTTGGGGGTGTTTACTTGTCTTGAATTGCGGCAAGCTATGCTTAAAACACAGTAAAAGTGACCAGCCAGGTTGCCAGCAAGTCGCCCGCCAAGTCGTCATTAAATTATTAGTCCAAATAATTCGTGGGTTATCTGGTGCGCATCACTTGCTCACTAGTCTATTTTCCCATTGGCCCATCAATTGATACATCACAGGAAGTGCACCGTGGCGAGTAGGCAATGCGGGGTGTGAATCATAAATAAACATTGATTATTCGGGCTGTTCAAGCCCTGAGAATCAAATAACCCATCGTTGTTCTCACTGCTTACTTGTATTGCAGGTAGAGAGCGTGGACGATTGTTCCCCAAATAGGCCCTGCCGGGCAGGCAATTCTTTCTTTACATTCTCTTAGCGGTGCTGTCAGGGCACAAATCTCGTTTTTGAGTAAGTCCGTTTTTTCTTCCCCTTCATTCAGCTAGGGCATCTTAGCTAACCAGTCCCACGGGCAGGAGGCTCACCGGAAGGAATTCCTTCCGGTGAACTCGTCTTTGGTTAGCATCTGCCAGGCGCGATTTACGCGCTATTCTCCGTATAGCCTTCAAAGGCGTGTTACCCCTGAATAAGCTGGAGAGCCATTTGTGGCAGGGAGTTAGCCTGCGAGAGCATAGCAACGGCAGATTGGGTAAGAATTTGGTTGCGTACGAACTCCGTCATTTCGGTGGCGACGTCTACGTCTGAAATTCGAGACTCGGCCGCTTGCAGGTTTTCCGCCATAATTTGCAAGTTGCTGACGGTGTTTTCAAGGCGGTTTTGCATGGCACCCAGGTGGGCTCGGATTTTATCCTTTTCGTCAATGGCTGAGTTAATGGCGTTCAAAGCCCTTTGAGCGGCATGCTGTGTGGAGATGGTGTAACCATCTTTGCCTAGTTCAGCTTGGTTCCCAACCCCTAGGGCAGAGGCCGTTGCTTCGCCGATTCTGACATAGTAGTAGTCCTCGGCAGAAGAGTTACTGGTACCAAAGTGAATTTTAAGGTCGCCTTTGGATTCTAAGCCAGTGCCGTCATGCGCACCAGAGAGTGACCCATCGAGCAGTTTAATACCGTTAAAATCTGTTGACATGGCGATTCGGGTGATTTCCGAAGCCATCTGCTGGTATTCCGATTCAATCATCAGACGCTGCTGAGAGTTGTAAGTACCGGTTGAGGCTTGTTCGGCCAGCTCTTTCATTCGAATGAGCTTTTCATCGATAATCTGCAAGGCGCCATCAGCGGTTTGCAAGAGCGAGATACCATCGTTGGCGTTTCTAATACCCTGGTTCATGGCGGCAATTTCAGCCCGCATGAGTTCCCGAATGGCGAGACCTGCTGCGTCATCTGCTGAACCGTTAATACGAAGACCCGAAGAGAGCCTTTGAGTTGAAGTCGCCAAGCGACCATAACTGTGACCGAGGTTGCGAGCGGCGTTCATCGCCATCATGTTGTGATTGATAACCAAAGACATAATTTTCCTCCTCCTTGAGGGTTTATTTCTTGCCAAGCATTAAGCAACATCGGTGCCAAAGTTGAAAATGTATTGAAGTCTGCCATATTAAATATAGTCTAGAGTTTTTCTAGATTATATTCGCTTGAAGGAGGAATTTTTTGCCGTGTTTTTGACTAGATGGCGATTGTTGTCGTAATACTGTGATTTAATGTCTGAAATTGAAGTTTTTTACCTAAGGGCGTGGCTATGTTCTTGTATGCGGGTGAATAGCGAAAGGGCAAGGTCGCGCGCTGTCTCTCTTCTTTGTCCTTGATAAACACTGAGACTATGATTGTAAGAAATAGGCAGAGTAGAGAAGTGGTGATTACAGGCGCTTGAACGGGGCGGGGCGCAGAGGAGGAAAATAGTCGGCTGCCACAGTTCTTGCATATGTTCTTTTGTTCTCTTATTCCTTTGTTTTTTTGTTGTCTTGTTACCTTGTCCTTTTGTTGCCCTATTACGACAATTACTCGTATAAGAGCGTCTCTGGCCCTCTAGGTTTCGTATATTGTAAATCGCTTAGGCCATTAGTGGTAAAAAAATTAGGTCAATCAAGAAGCCTTTGCAGAAAATAGAGAAAGCGCGAGGGATGATTCTTGAGAACTTAGCTTGCGGTAGGGTATGGGGTGGTATTTTGCGCAAGGGGAGTATATAGAAACTTTATAAACTGCCGATACTATAGTATAGGTGTGTTTATTGGGGAAAAATATTCCCTTTCATTTTGTCGGAAATATTGTTTTTGTGTGTGGAGCACATTCATGGAATCTACTGTATCGCTCAAAAATACCCTGCCCCACGTCGATTATTTGACGTTGGAGACAGAAGGACTGGCCCTTTGGATTGTGGGGGCGTCTGAGGATGACAGTATTTTACCCCAATTGGTTGAAGATTACGGGGGTGTTCTTGTGGAGAACAAGCCCATGTATCAACTCTGGTTCTTTTTTTCCACCAACGCTTGCCTTGTGGCGGCGAGGTTGCGCTCTTGGTCACGCTTTCTTCAATCCGGCATATATGCCCAGCTCTTTAGCGCGCGTCTGCGTGTTGGACATGATGGCAAAAAGGCCATCAGCATGGGCGAATCCATTCGCAACCAAGAAGTTGTGGTGTCGGATAACGCGCAAATATGGGTGCACCCCAACGCCACTGAAAAAGCCAGCAGTGTGCTTGGCATAACCTTGAGCAAAGCCCCCCTTGCCCCTGGTATGTGCGATGAAGATTGGTCTCTGTTAGATTCTGACTCGCGCTTGCCTTACCAGCCGAATATGGGGTGGTATGGCATCATTCGAGGCATTGGCGAAACTTCTGACAGAGGTTTTCAAACAGGCTGGCGAGAGTTTTATCCTCACCTTGAGGCGATTTTTCAGCGTAGTAAAATTCGGTACAACAACAATAACTATTTTTTAATGTTTCTCATAGAGGGAGTACGCCAGCTTCGATCTCTCTCTAAGGAAATATTCACCATGTCGTCGCGTATTAAGGAATCCAAGCCCGACGAATACTGGCCTTGCGCTTCGGTTATTGTGGACCGCAAAGGATTTAGTTTTAACGATGAGCTTCCCTCGAAGGTGGGAGTTGACTGGCAGCGCCTTATTCCTGAATTCCCGCATATGTCCAAGCGTATAGCCCTTATTTTGGGCACTGATTTTTCTTTCCACGAAGACCGATTTGCCCCCATCAACAACTCAGCCGATGATTGGTGCAGTGTTTCTTATAACGCCGACCACTCCCTTGGGGACGCCAACCTGTTGCCCAACCTTATCCCTGATCTCGCTCTGGGCGATAACCCTCACTGTTTTTACTGCGGACACCGCAGTCATTTGCCCAGCCAGTGCCCCACAAGGTTACTCAAAGAAAAGGATCAAGACGTTTGGCGTCAGGTCTCTTTCCTGGACTTACACGCCATGCGTGAGGCGGCTGTAACCATGGATAAACTTTCAATAACAGAAGATAGCGAACAATTTTGGGCACTGCTTAAAGAGCCCGTTCCAGCGGGATATCTCTTACGCGCCTCTTTTGACTTGGGCTGGCCAGCCCAGTTGCGCTCTATACCCTTCTTTTGGCTTGCCCGCGATAAAAACCTTGGTGAAGCGGCTCGCAAGGAAGATTCGCCCTCTAAGCGGGATTTAAGCTCTCCTGCCTGGGCCTACCTTGAGACTTTTGCCGACAAAGATCCTGACCAGCGTGAGAATGAGCTTAAAATTATGGCTGGTAATACCGTCAGGGATTTCAGGGTGTCGTGTTTGCGTGGTTTTTCAGCCATGGAGCAGGGCAATATTGAAAGGGCCATCCAGCTTTGGCATGAGGCCGAGCTTATGAGCCCTTACCCGGTGGTAGCCGCTTGGCATGTGTTTTTACAGGCCAGAGCACATGAATGCCTTGGTAATTACCTGCGGGCTTTGGAATTATATGACCATGTTATTCGCAGTTGTCCCCGTTGGACTTTTGCCTTATATCGAAAGTGTGTTTGCTATACAAAACAAGGTCTTACTTCAAAGTGTATGGACGATATCGTTACCATTGTTTTACGAGACGGTCATTATTTTAACAAAATTTTAGTAGATTCAGAGCTTGATAGGGGGCACATCCAAATTTTCTCAGCTTTGGTCGCCCTTTGGCGTAACGCCGAAGAACGCTCAAGTGGTGAGGATGTCAAATTGCGTGGTCTTGCCCAAGAGGTTCACGCTTGGTTCGCCGCCGACTATCCTTACGCCGTGAGTATGACCGACCGCATTAATAGTTTGCTGCAAATAGGCAAAATCGCTAACTATGTTACCCTACAGGTGGTTGCCGGGGGGCGGTTAGAGTTAGAAAAAGATTTGCAGGACTATGTCAATAATGAAGCTACTCGCTTAAAACAGCTTTTTCAGGACTATAGCGTTCAATTACAAGACATTCGTAACGAGGCCGCCTGGTTCCCCTTCCCCAGCTTTTTAAAAGAATTTAATATGGTTTTTAATAAGGCCGCCTCCAATGCCAACTGGGTATTTAAGGGAAACCTTGGTCAGCCCGATTCCTTTAGAAAAGCCCAAAATCTTGCGGAAGAAATGGAAGAGGATGTGGTTTTCTTACAAAGTCGCATGCGCAACCTCTTGATGGTGCGCGACGCCACGCTGTTCGTCCTTATTTTATTGGAAACGTTCTTTTGGCTGGAAGTTATCGGCTTTGTGTTTATTTTTGCCATGTTACCTCTTATCGAGGTTTACGGGGCCAATTTTGGGATGGAATGGACAGCGGACTTTTTAGCAGGGCAACGCGGACAGGTGCAAAAGGCGCTCTTCTTTGTGGTGAGCATTTGCGCCATGGGTATCGCGGGCATGCGAACTGTTCTGCGGTTTGAAAAGATTCGGGCCAATGTGCTGGATAAGGCACGCTCGGGGCCTAAAAAGAAAAAAGTTAAGCCCGTGAAGCAAAAAGCAAAAGGCAAGGCCAAATAAAATTCTGGCGAAAATGATAGCCTCTTGCTTTGTTCTGTGCTATCACACATCAATTATGTTTCACCTAGCTGGGGGAGCCGTACACTATTGGCTGAGAATGGGCATGTCCCTAAC
>CAZYJQ010000099.1:0-5265 GCA_964647835.1 uncultured Desulfovibrio sp.
TGTTGCGCTGGCTCACAGACCGTGTTCCCGTCATGCTCACGCCCAAATGGACCTATGTCCAGACCCAGCCCATTTCCATAACCGACGCCTTAAACTACTTAACAAGTGTCATTGAATGCCCGGAAACCATAGGGCACAGCTATGACATCGGCGGGCCTGATATCTTGAGCTACAAAGACCTTGTCCACCTCTATGCGAAATCTGCCAGTTTACGAAAACGCTGGCTCATCCCCTTCCCATGGATGACCTTCAAATTTTCAGCCCAGCTTGTTCATCTTTTTACCCCTATCCCCTATGCCCTCGCCCTGCCCCTTCTGGAAGGCATGCGCAACGAGGTTGTTTGCCAAGACAAACGCATCAAAGAGCTTATTCCCCTTGATTTAATGCCCATTGAACTTGCCATTGAAAATGCTTTGGGCCACACCCGAGATCAAGATATCTCTAGCAGTTGGCTTGACGCCGGACTCCCCTCCATGCCTGAGTGGGTCATCCTGGGAGACGCCCAACACGCCCAAGGCACCGTCTACTCAGACGGTTATTCCATACGACTAGACGCCACGCCGGAAGAAGTCTGGCAACCCATAGTCAAAATTGGCGGGTCTACAGGATGGTACAGTAAGAATATTTTGTGGAAGACGAGAGGAGTCATAGACATTATCTTCGGTGGACCAGGACTCGCAAGGGGCCGCCGTAGCATGGAAGACCTGTATGTTGGCGACAGCTTGGATTTTTGGCGAGTATTAGAAATCCATCCCTCCAAAAAACTGCTTCTTATTACTGAAATGCGTTTGCCCGGAGTGGGCTTGCTCGACCTGTCCATTCATCCCGGCCAAAAAGAAGGAGACGGCACAACCCTTACCCTCTCACTTTACTTTAAGCCTCATGGCATTGGCGGCAGACTGTATTGGCACCTGGTTTCACCTTTCCACCGGTTTGTTTTTCTCGCTATGCTTAAGTCCATTGCCAAACGCTTGAGCAAACCTATTCTGTCGCCAGCCGCTAGAATAAAAGCGCCTCAATTTACAAAAGGGACAAACCAAAAACGGTAAGGCAATGGAACACCGGTCCGTGTGGCACATAAACCACGGGCGGCAGTAGGGGATAGTAAAATGATGCCAGACTACCTACCCAGGACCACACCAAGAGGATACCAAGACACCATTGATTAGGTTTTAATCCAGCATTGATCTTACCAGCATACCGTCCCATGGCAGGGCTTTATTATACGACGTAAGCTTGCCCAAGAAGACATCCGGCCACTAGCAACCTATGGCGTTGTTAATAAGGAACGGCCCCCCTATAGTCATGGCCTATAATCATCACCTACAGAGGAACAAGAGGAATGCTCTTTAAGTGATAACTGTTTCTCAATGGTTCATAGCTGTATAAAGAATACCTACAAAGTGGAGTACCATCATGCCTAAACATGCCATTACCGGAGCTTTTGGCTTCACAGGAAAGTATCTCGCCCAACGCTTGCTGGAACAGGGGCATGAGGTTATCACCCTGACCAATTCACCAGACCGTCCGCATCCCTTCAAAGGCGCTATTCAGGCCTATCCCTTTAATTTTAGCAGACCTGATGTCATGGCAAAGAACTTAGAGGGTGTGGATGTTCTCTATAACACTTATTGGGTGCGGTTTAATCATACGCAGTTCACGCACTCAACAGCCGTCGATAATACAAAAGGCCTCTTTGAAGCGGCGCGACTGGCTGGAGTTAAGCGCATTGTCCATATTAGTATCACCAACGCCGATGAAAGCTCACCATTGGAATATTTTAGCGGTAAAGGGCATTTGGAAAGAACCCTTCAAGAAACAGGAATTTCCCACGCCATAATTCGCCCTGCTGTACTCTTCGGCCCATCTGGAATTCTTATTAACAATATAGCATGGGTTCTACGCTATTTTCCCTGTTTCGCCATGTTCGGCAATGGAAAATACCATATCCAACCTATTTTTGTAGACGATTTGGCGGAACTTATGGCTGAGCAAGGAAACTCAACTGACAACGTCATAATCAACGCCTTGGGCGAAGAAGATTATACCTATAAAGACCTTGTAAAGATGATGCGTAAAGAACTCGGTGTGTGGCGTCCCATTGTTCCGACACCGCCTTCCCTCGGGTACCTTGCCAGTAGAGTCATTGGAAAAGTTGTAGGTGATAATTTTGTTACCAAAGAGGAAATTGAAGGCCTCATGGCAGACCTTCTTCATGTACCCGACGCCCCTGCCACAGGTAAAACAAAACTCTCAGCATGGGTACGGGACAACAAAGAGACATTAGGCAAAAAATACATGGGAGAACTTATCCGAAGGACGGATAGGAGGTTTGAGTATTAGCATAATGCAGTCTCAATTTTGTTCGTAAGATGCATGCTTTTTCTCCCTACGCCTATAAATCCATTGCCCTTTAAGGCAAATCTATTAAGAGCCTGTAAAGATTCACTGCGGAAAAGTTCACAAAGACGTAATTATAGAAGAACAGCCTTAAGAAACTACTAACACCCCTTCCCAATTTGCGGCTCCCTTCTGGAATAAAAGGAATATTGTATTCCCTTTATTACTGCACGCAAGAGCGAACCAAAGATTACCCTGCAACAGCTTTATGGTTGATGGCGCTGGTGAAGTTTTTCCTGCATAAAAACGCCTTCTTCTTCAAAAGGTCTAGAATTCTCCGTTTTCTCTTTTGGTATTGAGTAGAATACCTGCAGACACTACAACACTAATTACATGAGCGCCCTTGCTCAATGAGGATATGTCATGTCAAAGAACAACCAAAAAGATGCCAGTACCTTCACTTTACAGCATAATAGCGCCATAGCGAAGCATGTAACTACATTTTCTGAAGATGATTTTATTAACGCGCGCCGTGGCTTCGTTGCCCCCCTCCCCCAAGGAGGAATTGTTCAAGAAGACGGGCAGGTTTTACTCAATATTGGAGATTACGCTTTCTTACAAGAAAAGAATGGCGGCACCCTTAACCCTAGTCTACAGCGGCAAGGCCAACTTATGGCGATAAACGGCCTGTTTAAAGTCTGTGACTCCATTTATCAGGTACGGGGCATGGGAAGTTCCATTACCTTTATCGAAGGAAATAGCGGAGTTATCGTTATAGATAGCGGGATGGCCATGGGCGTGGCTGAAATTGCAAAAACACTATATAGCCAGAATCGACCAAATCGAGAAATTGTGGCTATTATTATGTCTCACCCACATAGTGACCATTTCAGCGGCTTGGGCGCTTTGGTGAATGAAGAAGATGTTACTTCAGGTAAAGTAAGAATCTATGCCCCTGAAAGGTATCTTGAAGAGTTGTATAGCGAAAACTTGTTCATGGGTACTATTATGCGGCGCAGAGCCGGCTATATGTTTGGTATGCAACTCAAACCCGGAGCCAAATCCCAGGCAGGAATCGGCATTGGCCTTGCCAACCTGAGGGGAAAGCGCAGCCTCTTCTATGCTCCCACCAATTATATTACTCATACGGGTCAACATCTTCATATAGATGGTCTGGATTTTTATTTTCAACTAGCCATTGACGCCGAGGCCCCCGTCGAACTCCACTGGTATATTCCCCAGCTCAAAGCCCTGACTCTCTCAGAAAACTGCGAGCAAACCATGCACAATACCTATACATTGCGTGGAGCCAAAACCCGAAACCCCGCCTCTTGGGCAAAAGTAATCCAAGAAGCGCTGGATTTATGGGGAGATGAAGCAGAGGTATTCTACTCCTGTCACAGCTGGCCCGTCTGGGGTAACACCGCCATTCGCCACCATTTGAGTATGGTGCGTGACACCTACCGCTTTATCAATGATCAAACTCTCCATTATGCCAACCAAGGTATGTCCCCCGATGAAATAGCGGAAATAATACGCCTTCCACAAGGGCTTGAACATTATTGGCCTTTTCAAGGGCACTACGGCTCCCTTAATCACAACTCCAAGGGCACATACAGCTATTACCTCGGCTGGTTTAACGGGAACCCCTCCCAATTGAACCCATTGCCCCATAAGCAAGCTTCAGAAAAATATGTGGCATGCATGGGAGGTGAGGCCACCGTTCTTGCCCACGCCCACAACGCCTTTAACAAAGGGGAATACCGTTGGGCAGCAGAACTGCTTAACCACCTAAGAAACACTCACCCATCAAATGAAGAAGCCCGCTTATTGCTCGCTGACAGCTATGAACAAATGGGCTACCAAGCCCAAGCTACCTCTTGGCAAAATATCTATCTCACTGGTGCCATGGAATTACGTACCCCTCCCCAACAGCCTCCATTCGTCAAGGACGCCCCCCCAGCAGGTCTACACCCTGAATTGCTGTGTGATTACTTATCCATACGTCTTGATAGTCTAAAAGCTGGGCACTGCCTATTTAATTGTAAGGTAACCGCTACCATGCCTAACGGTACAGAAGAACAATTCACCATTCATGTGAGCAATGGGGTGATAAACTATAGTCCCAAATACCAGAATAGTTGCAAGACCTCCCCAAACGAGGCAACAACACCTGAACTTGTCATAACAGCACCCTACCACACGCTCGCCCGCTTATTTTTTGGAACAATTGATATGGCTGAAGCGCAAGAGCTGGGAGTAACAATAGAGGGTAACAAGACCCTTTTACAAGAACTGCTTAGTTATCGTGTAAACTTTACTTCTGGGTTTCCTATTGCATAGCAAGGTCACCTGGGGAGAAAAAATATGCTTCGGTGACCTCAAAGATTGCCTCTGTCCCACCCCCAATGGATTTTCTAACTGCCAGTGGGGTTATGAGAAACAACATTTTCAACGACCATCGAAGCAAATGTATATACCTCTGAACCCCTGAAAGGGTATGCTACCCTTGCAAACCACTGTGGATGAATAACTACTCACTTTCTCACTATGTCATCTTCAATAAGCATAAAATCCCTATCTAAAGAAGTTAGAGGATTTGAATACTCCCAGTGACTGTTATTGTCCTACTCGAGGAGTGCAAGGGAAATGATTTCCCCTGCAAAAAGTCATTTAATTTGTCTATCTTGGGGCTCTGCCCCATACCCCGGCAAGGGTATGATACCCTTACCGCTCCGTCTAACATGCCACCCCGTATACCTTGAACCCCCTTCTTGCCCCCTATTACTTCCGTTAGCCTCTTATGGCGGCTACATACAGGGGCTGTCATACCCAAGCCTTTACAGCAGAGAAAGGCAGTAATGGCTAGTCAGCAGAGGGTTGTCCACCTATCATCTTGGGTATTTCGCCCTATCTTCGAGTTTT
>CAZYJQ010000100.1:0-5132 GCA_964647835.1 uncultured Desulfovibrio sp.
AAATGCAGGGTGTCAAATTATTGGAATACGCCACCATGTTGCCCGATGAAGAGGCCACCAAGGTAACGAAGCTCTTTCATCTTATTGACGGCTTAGAGCAACGCTCCTCTCGTCAGGCGTCGCAAAACGCCGAGATGTCGCTGGCGCTCATGGATCAGAGCCAGTCGCTTCTTACTTATCTCCATAACCAGATAACCCCTCGCCCCGCCAATACTTATGGGGCCGCCGGGCGCATGAAGAACGAACGGCCCCGCGCGGCTATCTTCTCCGGGAGGTTCTAATGGCTCTTAGTCTTAGCTCCATACTCCAAGTGGGACACGGCGCTTTGAATGCCTCGCAAATGGGTATTCAAACGACGGGTAACAACATTGCCAACGTTAATACCAAAGGGTATTCGCGTCAGGGTGTCGGCCTTGCCGAGCGCGTCTCTTTGGACGGCCCTGTGGGGCAGATTGGACAAGGGGTTAAGGCCACTCAGATTTTTCGCCATTTTGATAGATTTATTGAAAAGTCTTTCCTGGAAAAAAACTCGTCTCAAAGCCGTTACCATACGGAATATAACCGCCTGACAACAGTGGAAACGCTGTTTAATGAATCCATGACCAGCGGTATTGGCGGTGCTTTGAGCAACCTTTTTTCGTCCTTCAACAAGCTCTCCCTTGAGCCCAACAATATGGCTGTGCGTGAGTCCCTTATCCAACAAGCCATCACGCTTACATCGACAATCCGCAGTACGCAGGAATCCATGGAGGCCTATCGCCTTCAAATGGATAGCCTCATCAGCCAAGACGTCGCCAAGGCCAACGAGTTGGTTAATCAAATCGCTTACCTTAACCGTGAAATCAACGCCTGCACCGTGACGGGTCGTAACAATGCCAACGCCCTTATGGACGAACGTGATTTACGGGTACGCGAGCTTTCGGAAATACTCGATATTTCAGTACAAGACGACGGCGCTGGGAACTACAACGTCTCAACCGCCATGGGGTACGCTCTGGTTCAGGGTGATATCGCCTTTAGCTTGGAATTTTCAGGCAGACAGGTAGACGCCGTTTTAGAGACAGATTCAAAATACCAGGGGAGCATGGGCTTTGAAGGCACCGATGGCTATGAGTATACCATTGAGGTGGTGACTGGCGGTCTTGTTGATACGACCGGAACCGTCAACGGTTTGCCGGGCACGGCTCAGTACAAAGTCTCCCTTGACGGCGGCAGAACGTGGATGACCAATGACGATGGTAGCGTTCGTCTCTTTAACGCCACCGATAAAGAGCATGGCGCAACAGTCAAAGACTTGGAGCTGTATTTTACTGATACGGGGTCTCCCTTAAGCGCGGGTGACAAATTTGTCATATCGCCTAAAAATGATGTGTATTGGGTGGAACCCACCTCTGAACCCATCAATATTTCTTCTCAGGTCTATGGCGATGGCATGGAAAACTCCTTGCGCATCACAGGGGGAAGCCTTGGCGGCAACCTCGTGTTTCGCGATTACCAAATCGGCGAATATATGGACAGGCTGGATGCCTTGGCCCGTAACGTTGCTTGGGAAGTAAACCGCATCCATAGTCAAGGGAGCGGTCTTGTTAAGTTGAATAGCGCCAATGGTACGGAGCAAGTCGGGCGTCCTGATGTCCCCTTAGGTTCCATTTCATCGCAGTTCTCATGGGCTGATAAACTGCAAAGCGGCAACGTCTCTTTTTCAATTTATGACAGCGTCACAGGTGAGACCGTCATTCCTTATCCGGGTATCGATGTGTTTTCTCCAGAGAATTTTGACCCTGAAAAACACTCCCTCAACGATGTAATGAAAGCCATTAACCAAGGTGACGCCGGCGAGTGGCTGACGGCTTCGGTTATTGACGGGCGCTTATCAATCACCGCGAAACAGGGATTTGAATTTGGGGTTGTGGGCGACACAACGGGACTTCTCGCTGGCCTTGGCATAAACACCTTTTTTTCGGGTGATGATGCTTTTAGCATAGCTGTGCGGGGAGATTTGACCACTGACGCTAACTTGATCAACGCTGGGCGCATTAACGGCGCTGGCGAAGGAAACTCCGGCGACAACCTGACGGCTACAGAGCTTGCCAAGCTTGCTACCAAAGATATCAATATTAAAACCTATGGCTCCAACGCCGGTTCGCAAACCCTGGTGGACTATTATGCCGCCCTTGTTGCACGGGTTGGTTCCGACACCGCCGGAGCAAAATATACCTATGCTGTGGAAAGCGCCATGGCGCAAGAGTATTCTGATCGTAGGGAAGAAATTTCGGGCGTAAGTCTTGATGAGGAAATGACCAACCTTATTAAATTTCAATCCTCATATAAAGCTGCTGCCAAGCTGATTACCACGGCAGATGAAATGCTTCAGGTTCTTTTAGGCCTCAAGCAGTAAGAAGGGAGAAGAGACAATGGCACTTAGAGTAACTCAAAGCCAGCTTTATGGCAGGTTCACGTCTAATATGAACCAGTCCTTGTCGGCGTTGATTGAAACCAACCTGCAGAGTACGTCGCAGTTGAAAGTCAACCGCCCTTCGGACGACCCCACCGCCGCTGGCCTGATTATTTCAAGCAAGGCTACCATCCAGCGCCTTAATTACTATACCGATAACCTCGGCACAGCCAAGGGATGGCTGTCTGTTTCGGATTCTGTTCTCTCGTCTAACGGCTCGGTGATGAATATCCTCGATGATATTCAAAATTTGGCTGTACAGGCTTCTACGGGAACCTATACCAAAGAACAACGGCTCCAAATTGGCGAAGAAATTCGCCAGTATATGTACCAGTTGATTAACCTTTCCAACTCTAAGTTTGGTGATAAACATATTTTTGCCGGCCAAAAAACGGATAATGCAGCCTATGAGCTGGGTCTTGGCGTAACAGCAACCGACAAAACGACCTCTGTGGCGGCAAGTAATGCTAACCTTGATTATTCTGTGTCCGGCTCTTTTAAAGCTGACTATACGGTGAAGATTGCAGACAGAGATGATGGGCCCCCTGCGACCATATCCTACACTTACGCCTATAAAGACCCTACTTCCGGCGACATGAAGGAAAGTAAGGAGTTTAAGGCGCTGGTGAGAGATGGTAAGGTTGAGCTTGATATTCCCGGTGGAAAAATTACGGTCAGCGAGACTCCTCCCCTTGCTGTTGGCGATAGTTTTAAGATTGTAGAGCCCAAGGTGACTGGCTCGGCAGAAAAAACCGTTGTTTTCCAGGCGGAAAAAAGCGGGAAAGCCAATGATCCCACCATGACCTTTCGCTATAGCGCTGACGGTGGTTTTACCTGGACAGAAAATGTGCCTGGAACAATCGATAGTAATGGTAATGTGGTTATCACCACCAACACCGGGGTCGCTTTAACCATTAATGGTGAAGCGGAACTGACTGAAGTGCCCGATACGGAAGCCTCGGCGGCCGACGGCGGCTCGTGGTTTTACGCTCGTCCAACAGCCGTGTATAAGGGCGATGATGACGACACGCAGGTTGTCTTAGGCTATGGCAACTCAGCCGCTGCCCACTCACAAAGTGCTGAGGCTCAAGGTTTTTTTAGTCGGGATGTGTCCGTTAAAATTATCAGCGCTTCTGCTGATAAAATCGTCTATGCGTATAGCACGGACGATGGTTCTAACTGGACACAGGCTTCAAGCGATTATACTGGTGAAGAAGCGCGCCTCGCCATTCCTGGAGGCTTTCTAGCCTTTAACGGTAGCAATATCCATAACTTGCAAGAGGGCGATCAGTTCACTGTTCACCCGCATAGGGCCAGCATTAATCTCAATATTTCGGATAATGACTCGGTCACGGTAAACCTTGTGGGTAAAGATATTTTTGGTGGTCAATATGTTGACCCCGCCACAGGCCAGCTTTATACCATCCCTGGAGAGGGGAACCTTTTTGATGTGGTGGGACAGCTCATTGGGTATTGTGAAACAGGCAGTCAGGGCGGTATCCAAAGCTGCCTCGAGCCTTTAAAAAAGGTTATGGAAGGCATCACCACGCAGGCCGCCATTGTGGGCGGGCGCTGGAACAGGGTTGAAATTACCTTGTCACAGGCTGAAAACCGCATTTATGACGAAACATCGAATTTGAGCGAAATGCAGGACGTGGACGTGACCGAATTGATGGTGCGCTTATCACAACAGCAAATAGCCTATAACTCGGTTCTTAAGTCTTCATCCATGATTATGCAGATGAGTCTTTTAAATTTCTTGTAAGTTTTATACATTGAATCCCAAGCCAGATATGGTAATATACATGGATGCTTGTGGGTTCTGGGCGATTTTAGCTGAGGACTCCTTGAGTTTAAAAGTCTTATTATCGCTTTTAAAGCGCCCTTGTTCGTGAAAGGAAATGAGACCATTGAAAGATGGTTTCGCCAATAAGGTGGCACAAGGGGTGAGGATTTTTTTGCCCCTGTTATTTCGTAGCTTTTGGCTATGACAACGCGCAAAACCTTTTTACCAAGTTGGATGTAGCATGCTCATTTTAACCCGCCGGGCCGGAGAAAGCCTGCATATAGGTGACAATATTAAGGTCACCGTCATAAGCATACAGGGGCGGCAGGTTCGATTGGGCATCGATGTTCCGGATGAAATGCTTGTCTACCGAGAAGAGGTTTATTTGCGTATTAAAAATGAAAACCAAGAGGCCGCGCAAACCAGTGATAACGACATTCTTGCCGTTGCCGATATGTTGCGGGGGAAATCATGATTATTGATTCGCGCATTGGTCGCCAGGAAATAGATGAAGATCGTATTATTTATTTCTCTCGCGGCCTTATAGGCTTTGAACACCTCAGGCAATATGTTCTTTTGCAGATTGGTGAAAATTCGCCCATGCTGTTGTTACAAAGCACAGAAGACCCCGCCGTGGGACTTTTGGTAGCCGACCCCTACAGCTTTGCCTCGCATTATAAAATTGACATTGGCAACGCGGAACAGCTTATTTTGCAAGCTGAAGAGCGAGATGACATTGCTGTTTTGGTGACGGTGAGCATTCCTATGGGTAAACCTGAGGATACTTCCTTGAATATGCTCGGGCCTATTGTAATAAACCACGTGAAAAAAGTTGGCTTGCAAATTCCCCAGACCGATACCAATACACCGCCAAAGTTCTATATTAATAGA
>CAZYJQ010000101.1:0-5094 GCA_964647835.1 uncultured Desulfovibrio sp.
CCAATAACCAACCTGACTGTTCTGCTCTTTACACCCCTTTGCGGGCTGGGTCTACTCATTTGCCTTATGGCGTTTTTTTCAGAGCTTCGCAGTAGTGGCATATTGCCTTTGGCACAGTGTGTTTTAGCGGCTCCCTTTGCCTGACAGGGTGAACGGGGACAAGGAGAGGCGACAGTAGAGATAGCAGGACAGGCAAAGAGGACAAGCCGACAGGCATATCAGGGGAAATGGCTATCAAATCAACGGGCGACAGAACCGAGCACCGGGTCACTGGGCGGCAACGGCCCGAATGTTCCAAGGCCAGCGAGGGCTCTTTCAATGGAAATTAATCCAGTGAACCCTACTCGCCTCTAGGTCGGCATAGTATGCCTTAGTTCGTGAATTTTGGAAATAAAGAAATAAAGGGCTTGCTTTGAGGGAGATCTCTTTTGACCCTAGACCAGACCACCAGACCAGACCACTTGACCCCAGCCTTCCCTCGCGGAGCCAACCACAATGCGATTGGTTAGCTGAAGGGCTTTTTGAGGAAGAAAGGAAACCAGCTGGCTTGCGAGGTGGTGTGAGCCTTGAGGAACTTTTTTTTCAGCGCAGTGTAAAAAAAGGATTATTCTGCGGGCTCCTGCTTTGGCAAGGAGGCCTTCGGGGTGGGCTATGGCGCGGGCGAGGTGTTCCATGGTAAGGCTGTCCCCTTCTTGGCATCCCGTCATGGCATAAAAGAGCTCGGCGCGGTGAATAGTTTCGTGGTTCGCCTGAAGTCCAATGGCCCACAGGGGAATAACGGCAACAACCGTTGAGGTAAAATGAGGAATGACGGGTTCTGAAGCAGACCAGCCTTTGAGGGGAAGGTTACGCGCGCCGTCGCATTCCATAAAGACCTTATCAAATAGAAACCGCTGGCGGGCTAGGAGGTCTTGGGGAAGCGGGGTTATTTTATGAGCAAAAAGCGTCGGGTCGCTTACTTCGCGGCGTTTTTCGCGTTTTTTCTGAGTGCTGTCTGGTTTTGAAGGTGGTTTTTCGGGCTGGTTCAAAGGTGACGAACAATCGGTCACCATATTCCCTGCCAAGGTGATGCCTTTGAGGCTGGCGCTTGGAAATGGAGGCAGTTGGGATGCATTGAGACATTCAGGTTGTTCTGAGCATTGGGCACAGAGTTGGGTAAAGACCGCTGAATCGCAGAAGCGGTCGTAGGGCAAGGAAGAACACCCAGAGCAGACAGAAGGGGCGGAAGGAGTGGGCCAAGTGGGGGGCTGAGATGCTGTTGTCGTCGGGGTTATCGGGGACATCGGGGTTGTCGAGGCCATCGGGGCACTTGGGACTGTGGACAAAGGAAGAAAAAGTTTTGTGGTGGGGGTGACTAGCACTTTTTGCTGGCGGAAGGCTTGGGCGAGGTACCACAAAAGGGTTGTTTTACCGCCACTGCCTATAATGGCAACGGTTTCTTGCTGCATAAAGCCAAAGAGCTTGGCGAGGGCGGTAGATGGGGGCACAGTCACGGTCTCAACCTTATTTTGCAGTTTGCAGGGTCGGTTCGGCTTTCACCGCCTTAAGCATGGCATTGGCCGGATCGCCGTTTCTGTGCCAAATGCCGAAGCCCGTTAGGGCGCAAAGAATCGAGAAGACTGGCACAATCCAGTTAACAATGGCGTAAGGGGCGAACTCATAGGCGCTTACGTTGAGAATCCCCAAAATATAGAAGGCGTGGACGCTCCAAGGAATAAGAGGACAACCGATGGTTCCGCCGTCTTCGCAGCTTCGTGAAAGAACAATGCCGTGGATGTCCGCTTCTTGAAAAGGCTTAATAAAGGCGCGCCCGGGCACGATAACAGCGAGCATTTGGCTCCCCGTGCCAAAGTTGATGAGATAGCCCGCCATGACCGTTGAAAAAACAAGCCTGACGGTAGATTTCGCTCCGTGGAGGAGGGCGTCGAGCAATACTTCCAGCACTCGGGCCTTTTCAAGGATACCGCCAAAGGCGATGCCACAACACAAAAGAACAATGGTGGGCATGATGCTCATGATTCCGCCTCTGGAAAGGAGCGAATCCAAGCTTTTGAGCCCTGTTTCTGAGACAAAACCCGTGGTAAGGTAGCGGGTCAGTTCGCTTACGCTATGGCCTTCAAACAATGCGATAAGGAGACCGCTAATAAGACAGACCAGCATGACTGGCAGGACGGGAAAGCGAAGATAGGCAAGACCAATCATCAGCACAGGGGGGATAAAGGCCCACCAGCCAAGGGAGTAGGACGCTTCAAGACCTTGTAAGAGGGCGGTGAGTGAAGTAAGGGAGGTTTCTTGGGTGGCTACAGAAGATGAGCCCATGAAGAAATAGGCCACCAGCGCTACGACGAAGGCGGGAATCGTTGTCCATAACATCGAGTAGATATGTTGGAACAGCGGCACTTCGCAGATGGCGGCGGTAATATTCGTTGAATCAGACACGGGAGAGACTTTGTCGCCGATATACGCGCCTGAAACAATGGCCCCCACGGTCATGGCGGGAGGAAAGCCAAGGGCTGTGCCAACTCCTAGAAGAGCCACCCCAAGGGTGCCCATGGTAGCGAAAGAGGTGCCCGTGGCGATGGAAGCGATGGAGCATAAAAACAGGGTAGAAACGAGAAAGTACTGGGGCGCGATAATTTTTAAGCCCCAATAGATAATCGCCGGGATAGTACCCGAAGCCAGCCAGGCGGCTATTATCATGCCGACCAGCACCAAAATAGCCACAGCGATTTGCACGCGTGCCAAGGCCTCAAACATACCTTCCTGTAACTCGGCCCAAGTATAACCGATAAAGCGGCAAAGAAGACCCGCCAGAGCAATGGCCGCCACCAAGGGAAGAATGGGTGGGCGAATGCCCATGATAACGGTGCCGTAAAGGATAACGCTCACAGGGGCGAGAAGAGTAACGAGAGCCCAGACGAGGCCGGGTTTTTTGCTGATTGGTTGCTGGTTGTTTGTGTTCATACGCTATGGGGATTGGGTGGGTTAGAGGTGCGTTTTGGGAAAACCCCGACAAGGTTCAGGATTCATTGAGGTGAATTGGGGCTCTGCCCAAAGCCTTGCCAGGGGATAATCCCTTGGACTGTGGATAATCAATATATTGAGTGAGGCAAGGAGCAACAGTTTAACGAGTCCTGAGTCTGGTCATGTCCATGGGATGACAGAGTTTTAAGACAATGATCAGGGTTACAGGACTCAAGGCTGCTCAAACTTCTATAGGAAGGGTAAAACCGTCCATTAAAAGTCGAGTTCTAGGCCGATGGGGCAATGGTCTGAGCCTTTAACATTATCTTCAATCCATGCGTCTTTGATAGCTGGTTTAAGTTCATCGGACACAAAAAAATAGTCAATCCGCCAACCAACGTTATTTTTACGAGCATTGAAGCGATAAGACCACCACGAATATTTGTCGGTAATATCACCGTGAACATGCCTAAAAGTGTCGGTGTAGCCAGCTTGAACAAAGGTATCGAGCCATTCGCGTTCAATGGGTAAAAAACCTGAAGTATCTTTGTTGGCTTTGGGGCGAGCGAGGTCAATGGGGGTGTGGGCGGTATTAAAGTCACCACAAACCACAATGGGTTTGGTTTTTCGCAGTTCCTCGGCATACTCCAAAAAAGCTTTATAATAGCCGAGTTTATAGGCCAGACGGTCTTCGTTCATCTGTCCGTTGGGAAAATAAACCGTGAAAAAATGAAACTGGGGGAGCTCAAGGTGGATGAGCCTTCCTTCGCCTTGAAAAGCCTCGTTAGGGAGCTCAAAGGTCGTGCTGAGGGGTGCTATTTTACTAAATGTGGCAACGCCGGAATACCCTTTTTTAACGGTGGAAGACACCCAGTAGCTGTGATATCCCTCGGGGGTGAGGTGTTCTTCGGCTATTTGTTCGGGGCTGGCCTTGGTTTCTTGCAAGCCTATGATGTCGCCTTGGCTTTGGGCGAACCAGCTCCAGTCAGGTTTTTGGCTGATGGCGCGAAATCCGTTGACGTTCCATGAAAATAAACGCATTCTCACTCCTATCATGCAGTGGCATGGCGAGAAGTATAATGGACTTTGTCCAAAAGACCAATGCAGAAATTACCTAGGATAGAACTGTGAACGGTGTACCCCACGAAAAAGACCAATGTGCTCATGCAGATGGCTCCCGCGCTTCCGTTGAACAGGCGGGAAAAATAGCAGGTTGCACGCTCTTGTCACGTCTTTTGGGTCTCGTCCGCGATGTGATGATAATTATGGCTCTTGGGGTCGGGGCCGATATCTTTTTTATGGCCTTTCGTGTCCCGAATATTATGCGCCGAATGGCGGCGGAGGGTGTTCTTGGCATGGCTCATGCCGCCAAACTAGGGCGAATGAGCGTGCATGGTCATACTGCTCATCACGAAAGGGCGGCGGACAAAGCTGTCATCCGCTATTCTTTAAAAATGGCTCTGGTCTATGGGGGTATAACGGCGTTGGTTGCTTGCCTTTTAGGGCTTTTCGCTCCAGCCTGCATGAAACTTGTGGCTCCCGGCTTTGACCAAGGGCGGTTGCAAGAAGCCGTCTATCTTTTTCGCTGGTGCCTTGTATACCTTCCCCTTGCTTCGGCGACGGCTGTCCTCGCTTCGGCTCTTATCCATTACGGTCTTGCGGGCTACGCGGCCTTGGCGCCTTTGTTGCTCAACGTGGGCATCATAACACTGGGGCTGGGCGCCTTTATGACAGGCGAAGGCAGCTTTTTCGCTGTGGGTGTGGTGGTGGGCGGCGGGCTTCAGCTTGTTTGGGTCATCTTTTGGGTCAGTCGCTTGTTAACCCCTGTGAAGAGAGAGCACGGAGCAAAGCAAAGCGGTTCTTTTGGGGACGAAGAGACCCTCAATATTTTACCAGAAGCATCACCCGACACATCGCCAAAAGTATTCCCCGTAGCGTCACCCGAAACGTCATCTAAAACATCACCCACTGTATCGGCTCAAAAATTATCTGAAATTTCACCCAAAACGTCACCAAAAGAAGCGCCAGCAGAACAAGGCGAAGCCGACAACCAAGGTGACTTTGGGGTAAGAATTTCAGCCTTTGCAAAGGTTTGTCTGATGGTGGCTGTCGGCTCTAGCGCTTATTTGT
>CAZYJQ010000102.1:0-5065 GCA_964647835.1 uncultured Desulfovibrio sp.
AAGGGTATTTATTGTTCACTATTATCATCGGTTTCGTTCGCTTTATTATACTATAGTAATGACTGTTAATGTAAGGCTCTTACATTTTATTTGGTTTTCTTTTAACGTTTCCCATATGTAGCGTCTTTCCCACGCGTTGCTTGTCGGCCTTGAGGGAGGGATTCAATCTATGCTAAATGTTTTTGAGAGAGGGGCGAACTTTGCTACGAGAGTGTTGAGGAAGTTGGAGACAGGGATGGACTGACGTTTCTGTTTTTTCACCCCCTGAAATAGAGAAATTAGAACTGATTGGGCCAACTATGGCAGCTTGACCAGAAACATAGGATAGAACGCCCTTGGGGAAACACTCATTGCCTCTACTCTTGTTGACTACTGGGTAAATTGTTCTTTAGAGCGCAGGGCGCAAAGTTTAATAGTGGACAAGATTTTAAGATTTTCACCAGAAATAAAGGAAGCCCTTCATAACCAAGGGCTTCCTTTATTTAGTTAGATAACATTTGTATCACTAGCCATTGGTAATGAGGAATTCCTGAACCAGCACTGAGTAATCGATGCCAGTGGTCAGATCATGATATGTATAAGCAACATATCCATCCTCTGTGGTGGTTCCTTGGGTCCAGTCATCGGAAAGGCTAATCTTATCCTTTCCATTGTCGCCAGTAATTTTGAGGCCATCAATTAGCCCAAGGAAGTCCGCATCTTCAGTGCCAATCGTAATGTCTGTGTTCTTCCCGCCACCTGTGAAGTCAAGCACATCAAAATCGCCTTCCATGCTTTTTAAGATTGAACCAAGATTTGCGCCCTTCTTCAGACCATCAAGGTTGAGAGTTTTGTCATTTGCATAGGTGATATCAGCATCAAGGTTAAGGTCTTTTAAATACGTGAGGGTGTCGCTTATATCGGCAGTATCTTCAAGTTTAATGTGTATATGCTCCACATCTGCTTTTGCAAAATCTCTTGAAAGTAAGGAGCGATACTGTCCTTCAAAGAGGCTCGCCTTTTCCGCTTGTAGGATAAGTGTATCATAATCCCCATCACCCATACGAAGATCAAGAGCACTTGAACCTATTGTGCCACTAAGGATAACAGTGTCGTTGCCCTCACCGGTATCAATGGTGTTAGTGCCAAGGTTCGTACGAGATATATCGCCGTCTACAGTTACTTTGTCGTGGCCATCGCCAGTCTCAATGGTGTTTTTACCACTGCGGTCAGCCGCAGTCATGCCCCCTCTTAGGACAACAGTGTCGTTGCCTTTACCGGTATCAATGGTATTAGTACCACCGGAGGAGGTCATGGTGCCTTCTATCTCTAGCAAGTCATCAATAGCACCCATTTCGATAGTATTGCTCGTCTTACTTTGCTTTGCGGTCATATCGCCATTAAGGATGATATGACCGCCCCCATCACCAGTAATAATCTGGTTTGACGCGGTATACCCTCCAGCATGTGCAAACATGCCTCCAACTTCTACGGTATCCATGGCACTGTCGTTCCCAGCATCAATGATGTTGCTACCTCCCTTAGTCGCAGACATTAGTCCAGTAACAACAATGGAGTCTTCCCCGGGACCTGCCTCAATGCGGTTTTTAGTGCCTTGTTCGGCGGCCATATCACCACGAATCTTGATCGTATCATTGCCGGCACCTGTATTGATGGTGTTATGTCCCTCTTGTGTTAATGATCCACTCGTGCCCAACATGCCGCCAACTGTAATGGTATCTTTTCCACTGCCTGTTTCAATGGTGTTGCTCGCTGAAGTTCCGTTGCCTATGTGAATCTTCATTTGTTCAGCCAGAAAGATTTCGTTCCCGCCGTCTCCGGCTTTAATAAGGCTATGAGAGTTTGTTGAATAAAGACTTGTTTTGGTAGTTAGATTACGGTGACCTAGAATAGAGAGTTTGTTTTCGCCTTCTCCCAAGTCGACATAGAAGGCTGTGGCTTCAGGGTTATCCCCTCGTCCCATATTGTAGACATACTGATTGATAATAACGGTGTCGTTGCTTTTTTGTGTGTCCTCACCGTTTGCATCTCGTTGGGCTGTGATAATGCGGCTTTCATTGCCACCATTAGAGTCAACAGCCCCTGTAATCGTGATGGTGTTGCTTTGCTCATGGGTGGCGAAGACATGATTGTAACCATTATTGCCTAAGGCTAGACCACCCAGGTTGATAGTGCCGCTATGGCCAGTGAGTTCATTAAGGCCGTGCGCATCGGCAGTTACATAGCCGTCAATTTTGATATCACCACCTACATCTATGATGTTTTTTGCATCATTCCCAGTTGCTGTGGCGCCGCCGTTGAAAGTTAAATCCTTATTGACTTGAAGTTTATTGGTTGAATTTTCACCAACAGCTTCAAGGTTTTAGAAACGGGATTCTGCGTTGAGGGTATCAATATTTGTAATTTCGTTGCGGCCACCGTCATGCGCGAGGATGGCAGCGTGCATCACGTTATTACCAGTAGCGTCGCTTGTGGACTTGACGTCTACTGACTCGGCATTCTTTATTATGTTTACGCTACCAGGCCCTTTGGCGAGCATGCCTGCGTTGTACCCTGTTATGTCGACCTTGGTTATATTTTCTAGAGTGTTGCTACCACCCTCTGAGGCGAGCAGGCCGGAATATTGAGCAAAGATGTCCTTAGCCGAGTTGCTGATGACTACTTCTGAAGTATTGAGAATATGGTTTTCACCGTTTTCAGTGGCTGTCATTCCCGCGCTGAAACCCTTTATTATGATTTTACCACCAGCGGAGGTCAGCTTATTTACGCCGTCATATGCCAAAACACCTGTGGTGGTATCAGCTAAGGTGGAATTGGTGAGACCACTTGAGTTAGAGATATGCAAAAGGCCGCCCGATGTAACAGTGATATCGTTTTCTCCGCCACGAATGGCGGCCAAACCAGCGCTGTGTCCTGAAATGTTGGCAGAACCTGTAACCGTAATCTCAACCTTTCCGTTATCTTGAGCAACTACACCAATACCGCCATGAGACTTCCCTTCTTTTATGGCACTGAGGAGGGCTGGACTTCTATACTGGTAGGCTGACTCAGCCTGAACATCAAGGGTGTTGGCATCGATCGTAATTAAGCTTTCGTTTTGAGCTTCAATGCCATACGCACTGGTGTCATGTTGTTTATAATCTGCTGAGGCGGTAATTTTTACAGTGCCACTTTGCCCTGCGTCAATGGATATCGTGGAATTGTCGCTGGCGATGAGTCCTTTGGCGTTCTTAGAGGGAGAGGAAGAAGTGCTTTTATCATCAATTTTGATGACTCCGCCGTCAGTATTAATTGCATGTCTACCACCGTCGGAGGCCGAGGCACCATTGTAAATAGTGATGTTGTCCGCGCCAATACTACTATCATTGTTAATACTACTATCAACAAATCCTTTTTTAATCAGAATCTCATCATTGCCAGCACCGGAGTTTATGGTGCTATTGATGACTTTGTCGCTGAAGGATATTTTGTCATCGAGGTCGCTGCTGGTTATGTGTGCACCGTCAAGGGAGGGATTAACCTCATTTCCTTCATGCCATTCGCCATGAAGGAGCCCACCTTCAGCGAGCTTCCCGCCGCTTGCTGTGTTTTGATCTTCCTTGGCTGAAGAAAAATCGCCCTTCTGATTGAGAATGGCTTGAACAGTAAAGGGGTCGCCGTCTTCGGGTGTGATGGTCAGATAGGTGTAAAGATTTTCAGACATTGAAGGGTCGGTAAGGGCGTCTTTTCCAGCGGCGTTTAGGGTAAGAATTACTTGCGACCCTACCACTTTAAAATCAAAATACCCAGCCAGAGCAGGGTCAGCCAGCTCGACGCTTAAATTGGACGAAGGTTAAAAATCCTGCAAATCAATGGTCATTGAATCGCTGTCTGATGATGCGCTGCCACTTTGTGTCCTATAAAGAACGGCTCGCATATGGTAAGGGATGGAATCGTCTTCAGGTTCGTCTGGTAGACCGGGAGTGAGTCCCGTTTCTATTGCCCCCAATGGTTCAGCCAAGGATTCAGTGGCGCCAGAGATCTCAACGCTTCTATTCCATTGAAAGGCACCCAAGTCCCCTAACCTGTCAAGTCCCGACAGCAATTCCCCTGCGCCGTCGCTATATTCGCCAGAGCCACTGCCGTCGGCCCTGTTGGTGGGGCCAGCCGCAGTTGTCATATCCATGTCAGGATTCATGCTCTGCAAAAAGTCTGTTGCGGTAACTTCAGTCCCGTCAGAAAGGACAAGGTTGGGAAGGGCGGCCCCTTCTGTTACAAAAAAATCGTCGATAACAATTTGTCCACCATCCTCAAATGAAATGGTTAAATCGTTATCAGCTCGGTCAAATGAAGAGTTTGCCGTGTCGAAATCAAGCTGTAAGGTGTGTTCAGGAAGAATGGATACCGAAACAGAGGCACCTGCTGGAGATTTAATAGTTTGTTTTGTCATACTCCCCCCTATATATAATTATATGACGTCATATGGGATATTTGTTGTGGTTTGTCTATATCGCACTATGCCTACAACAATATAGGGTAATTTTGGGAACTGTCAACAATATTGAGGAATATATGGGAGATGGTGGACAAGCTAACTGTTGAGCAACTTTAGTATGGAGCTCTAGTAAGTTTGTTTTTGAGCGGTTGTTGAATAATGCTTAAGAGAATATCCTATGCTTTTGTGTGTTCTTGGGTGAGCTCAGGTCTTCGGCTCATAAACGGAATGTATGTTTTGGTCCTATTTTTTATAGTTGCTGGTGGGTTTGCCACCTTTACGGGGGGTGCATGTAAAGGATTGGTGGTAGCGGGTGGTTCCCTCTTCTCACCCATGGGGTGCTTATTTGGCTATGTTCTTGGGGGTTAGTTATGCATGAGGGCACCGTGTCTTGTGCCTCAATTGTTTGGTGTCAATTAAAGGTGCACAGGTTGATGTGTTTTTTTGGCATGGAGTAAGTCTTTTTTTCTAGCACGCAATGAGCTCAATGTTTTGGGGTAGCAGGCAGTGGCTTTAATAAAAGCATCCCGTTTGTGGCGGGATGCTTTTATTTGGGCAGGGGATTAAACGGTTATATCCAGCCTCGTCCCT
>CAZYJQ010000103.1:0-5018 GCA_964647835.1 uncultured Desulfovibrio sp.
TTGGGCATGGGATAATAACCTGTTCAGATTATTCCTTTTGCAAGGCGAGATAGGCCGTCTTCGCCTCTTCAGCGTCAAGGCCAAGCTTGAGGGCAATGCTCTCCAAAGCTTCTTCAGCGTCGCTAACTCTAACATAGTCGGGCATAAGTTCATCAAGGCCATAGGTGGCGCTACAAGCAGCGTCAAAAAGAACCGAAGGATGGGGGACATCAAAACTTTCATGCAAGACAGTGGTCGTCGTCTTGTTGAGGCTTGCGAGTAAATACGCTTTATTGCGAGTAACACCGCTACCCAAAAGCAAGGATGGGGTCTTTTGAGCGTTTACCAAGGCCACAAGCTCATCAAGGGCTAAGACAAGCACCTCGGGTTGCTGACTACTTAGGGCTAGGCCACCGCCAAGGTTTTCTGCTTTACCATCCGCCGCGCAACCGTACTGTTCCCCGCACTGCTCCCCGCACTGTTCAAGGACAAAGGCTTGAGCATGAACAAGGTCACGGCGGGCGTGGGTAACAACCCAAAGAGAGGTCGAAGTATCCACTGCCCCTTGCAACAGCAGGCTGGCGTTGTGGGCAAGGAGAGGCAAGTAGGATAAGCCGCCCATAAGAGCGCCCGTGGCCATGGCAAGCCCCCCAGCCGAGGTCGTGGTCAAGCGGATGCCCGTAAAGCTCCCCGGGCCTGTCACACAGGCGATATGCGAGATTTGCGCCATCTTGATGTCGAGGCGAAGCGCCAAGTCACTCAGGGCGGGGCTGAGTAATTCAGTGCCCTGAGAAGGCAAGCGCCACTCTTGAGAACATTTGAGGGGAGAAGCTCCCCTCTTTTGCGTTTTTTGCGTCTTCGGCCCTTCTTGAACCTTCTGCAACACTAGGGCTTGGTGAAACTCTTGAACTTGTTGAGGCACTAACAAATGTGCAGGAGTATCGCCAATGGCAAGTTGCAAAAAGCCTTCAGTGGCATTCAGCGCAAGAAGATAGGATTCCGCGTTCATTTAACCGATGAAGAGACGCATAACGTCATTATAGGTAGCGAACAGCATGAGGCACAGTAATAGGGCCAGCCCCACAAAGGCGGCGCTGTTCTTAAAAGAATCGGGAATAGCGCGCCTTGTTACCATTTCAATGGTCAAGAAAACGAGGTGACCGCCGTCAAGCACAGGAATAGGCACAAGGTTGATAAGACCAAGGTTCAAACTGATGAGAATGGCAATGGTTATAACCGAGTTCATGCCATGTTCGGAAGTTTTATAGATAACCTCGCCTATGCCAATGGGGCCCATGAGGTTGCTGGGGGAGATAGTGCGCTGAATAAGCCCGGTAATGCCCTTCCACATCATAACAGTAATGTCGCCGAGTTTTTCAATGGCGGCGGTGGAAGCGGAAAAGAAGGTGTGCGTGATGGCTTGCGGCTCTTCTGAGTGAGCAATCCCCACGCGCCATACTTGCCCGCGTCCCTCAGGCAAATCAGCCAAAACAGGCTGAACCACAAACTTCATATTAGCGCCCGCCCTTTTAACAGCCATCTCAAGGGGACGCCCCTCAGAGGCCTGAACCAAGGCGGGAATTTCGACCCAATCTTTAATAGACATACCATCAATGGAAGCCACGATATCATTGGGTAAAAGGCCTGCCTTATGGGCGCTGCTTTCGGCTTCAACTTCGTTAATAACTGGCAGGCGGTAGCTTTCGCCGCTCATATACAAAACGCCCCAGCACAAAAACCACGCGAGCAGAAGGTTAAAAATCGGCCCTGCCGCGATGACGATAAAACGCTGCCAGGCAGGTCGAAGATAAAAACTTTCTTCCTTGTCAAACCCTTCGGGGAGCTCGTCTGGCCCTGTTTCGCCAACCAGCGCCACATAGCCGCCCAAGGGCAACAAAGCCAACTGGTAAGTCGTTTTATGAGGCTTAAAAGAAAACAACTTAGGGCCAAAGCCCAAAGAAAAGGTCTTTACCCCCATGCCAAACATACGAGCCGCTGAAAAGTGCCCTAATTCGTGGAAAAAGATTAATCCACCAAAAACAAGAACTATCGCTAAAATACCGAACATAGTGGTGCTATCTTCCTATACAAAACCTGAGTGTCCCTCAGGAGAAACAGTGAATATAAAGGTGGGAAGCGTTGCGCATAACCAGAGCAGAACGCCATACTGTAATTAGGTACTATAAGTTCTACAGGGTCAGAGTCAATAGTTTTCTCTGGAACAAAGCCCATTGCGGGCGAATCCCCTTCCCTTACGAGACGTTTTCACGACTTCCAGCGCATTCCGGGCTATCTTTTTTTCGAGAAACTACGGCAGTTCATTGTTTGGCAGCCGTAACGGCAAACGCCGAAAATGCAGGCAAGGGCGAAAAGAACCCCAAAAGGGCAAAGCTAAAGAAAAGGGATGCCGCCTTTGTTGTTTCAGCGACATCCCCAAAAACCGGGCCTCATCAGGAAATGTAACACCTAAAGTTATTATATCAACCGCTCCAAGCCCTACAGCCCTATTGCCCCGAAGAAGAACCTTTGGTCTTTCCGTTATGATGCGACGAAATAACCACATGGTATTCTTCGCCGTAAATTGTCAACATAACCGCCAACAGGGCAAGAATCATGGGCCCATACAACAAGCCAAGCATACCAAAGGCCTGCACCCCGCCCAAAATGGACAAAAAGAGGAAAACAACGGGAACTTTAACACCGTCTCTTAACAAGAAGGGGCGCAAGAAAGTATCAAGACTGCACACGATACCGGCGCACCATACCAAGAGAAAGATTGCGTAACCCGTTTCCCCTGTCAAAAAAAGAAAGATGACGGCAGGCACCCAGACGAGGCCAGTTCCCACAACGGGAACAAGGGCGGCAAAAGCCATGACGGTTCCCCAAAACAAAGCAGGCACCCCCACGATGGCAAGGCCTATTCCACCAACAATGCCCTGCAAGGTAGCCAATGCCAAACCACCGCCAAAAACAGCTTTCGAGGTGCTCCGCATTCTCTCGATGACAACAGCGGTTTGGTGAGGTCTGAGGGGCGACAAATACATAACGCGGCGTAAAACGCGCTCGCCATTGATTAACAGGTAGAACATAATGCACAAAATAAGCACGAAATGCATAGCCATATTGGCGATGTTCCCCATGATAAAGTAGCCATAGCGAACGAGATTTTCGCCCACCTTGCTCGAAACTTTCATCATGGTGGCTTTAATATCAAAACTCTGCACGTCGAATTCAGGAATATGCACATCAACCCATGCCAGAACAGGATCAATGTGGGTGCTGATAAGCTCACTTAAATGCTGACCAGCCAGCCATTGGTTCAGCTGTTTCACACTACTGACAGCCTGCGGCACAAGGCCAGCGATGAAAAAGGTAACGGGAATAGCCACCACGATAGTGATAAGAACCAGAACAGACAGCGCCGCCCACGTTTTTCTGCTCATCTTAGCAAGGAAAAACTGGTAGATGGGATATGACAGCGCGGAAAATACGCAGGCCAAAATGAAACTATGGATAAATGGCGCGAAAACCTTATAGGACAAATAGACAGAGAACCCTAAAATAGCTAAGAAAAACCAGATATAAAAGTTATTCCCGTTTCCCTCTTGAACATCCACTTGTTTTTGAACTTTTTTGGGTTCACCCATGCTTACTCCTTCCCTTGAGGGGACACAGCCTGTTTTGCGCTATCCCAAAGAGCATTTTTCTCTTCCATGGACAGTCCGTTAAAAGACTTCCCGTCGGCTTGGCATTGCTCTTCCATGAAGTTAAAGCGTCGTAAAAATTTGGTGTTGCTGGCTTCAAGGGCGGCGTTGGCCTTAATGCCCTTGCGACGACCAAGCTCAACCAGCGTAAAGATGAGATCCCCAAGTTCCTCTTCTTGTTCAACAGCCGTTCCATAAGCAAAGGCGTCGAGCATTTCTAACCACTCCGCTTCAACCTGTTGCAGGGCGTCATCGTCCGAGTCCCACGTAAAGCCGTTACGAGCGGCCTTAGAATGCAGGCGGTAGGCCTTGGTAAGGGAGGGTAAACCCGCGGGCAAGCTATCAAAAGTTTTGGCGGGCGCCGCTTCGTTCTGTTCTTTTTCAGCGCGTTTAATGGCCTCCCATGCCTTTAACTGTTCGTCAAGATTTTCAAAAACCACACCCTCAAAAACGTGAGGGTGACGGCGAATCATCTTGGCAGAGACCTGATCAAGGACATTTTCAAGGGTAAAAGAGGAGTCCGTAAGGGCGTGGAGATATTGCTGAAAAAAGAGCAAAAAGAACACATCCCCAAGCTCTTCCTTCACATCATCAATGCTCTCGTTGCGAATGGCATCAATGAGCTCGCACGATTCTTCCAAAACATATTCACATAATGATTCAGGCGTTTGCGCCCTATCCCATTCGCAGCCTTCGGGAGAGCACAGTTTATGAACAACATCTTGCAACTGGCGCACTGATTCGAGAATTTTCGACATACATAATCCTTATTATATCTTTCCCTTTGGGACAAACAAACATCAACCGATATTGCGAAAAAACGCATGAGGTTGGAATGCAAAAGACATACGAAGCTCACAGCACCCCCCAACCTCAAGGGCGCTAAGCTAATGCGTTAGTAACCAGCCTTACCCAACAAAGGAGGCAAAAACTTTTTCCCCCAAGTGGCGATTTCATCAAAGTGGGGAGCAAGCAACGACTCTTTAAGGGTCGGCTCATCGCCGATAAGATAAGTCACGAGGGTGACGGCGACAATACACAACAAGGTTCCTTTGGCGGCCCCAATCCCTCCCCCTAACAAATGATTAAGCCAGCCGACAGAGGTGACACTCATAAATTTCTCAATGGCCATGGCAAAGAGCTTCACAACTATCAAAACACCCATAAAAACAAGGATATAAGAAAGAACATTAATGGAAGTTTTATCATCAAGGACTTTAGCCGCGTAAGGTGCAAGCAAGGGATAGTAACGCGCAGCCGTAAAAAAACCCAGCAATAACCCAATAAATCCGGCGAGTTCTTTAATAAGACCGCGCACCAGCCCACGAACCACAA
>CAZYJQ010000104.1:0-4922 GCA_964647835.1 uncultured Desulfovibrio sp.
CTTTCTTCAACTGTGTGATAAGATTGTTCGTATCTTTGTTACTTTGCTGTAATTGTTGAACTTTCTTAACCGTATAGACAATAGAAGAGTGATCTCTCCCACCAAAATGCTGACCTATTTGGGCGAGGGTGCTGCCTGTAAGTTCCCGACATAAAAATATGGCCATCTGGCGCGCGCTTGATAAGGTTTTGTTTCTTTTTTTTCCTAATATATCCAAAGGAGCAACATTATACGCTTTTGCCACCTGTTTGGTAATTTCTTTTAAGGATAAAAATTTTGGAAGCCCTTCATTCCCTATTACTTGCGCGGCGTCCATCATACTTTTTTCAGTATCTTTGAACGCCAACAAGGTCGTTATGGCGCCATTGATGGTTCTAAAGTCATTGTGGCGTTGGGCAAGGGATATGGCCGCTTCTTTACTCAAAGAAAGCCCGTGAACCTGCGCTTGATGGAGTGTATATTTCAAGCGGATACTGATGTCAGGTTTCTTAAGTTCTAATAATAACCCCTCAGCCAAACGCATTTTTATTTTATTGGAAATCCCTGTATAGGTGAGGGGTTGGGCGTCCAAACAAACAACTATGAGTAATTGCTGCGTTTTTGCCTGATCAAAAAAATACAAAAATTTACGCTGGTACTCTTTGTTTTCTTTAATGGATTGCAAATCGTCAATAAAAAAAACCTTTGATGTAAGCAGGGTAAGGGCGTCTAAATCTTTGCTTAATAATTGTTGCGCCTTACCATGAAAAAAGAGCGTAGGGCTCTTTTGTAAACAGTTCGCCATGGCGTTCATAAGATGCGTTTTTCCTGTTCCACTTGGCCCCGCTATTACAATGGGGTTGTATATTGTATGAGGAAAAACCCGCATGGCCTCCTGGGCTATTTGTATCTGGGTGCTATTTTTTTTGTTCGTAATAAAATTTTCAAACTGCTGGTGAATATTTGTACAGTTTCCCAAAGGAGTTTTATTGTCTATGGGGCTTGTATTTATTTCTTCTTGTTTGTAAAGAATATTATCTGCGCTTCCAAGGGCATATTGCACTGATACGATGGTTGGAAGAAGAGCCAGCCCTTCTTTGAGTTTTTTGAGAGAAGTGGTAAAAAACCAATCAGCAAAAAACTTGTGCGGAAAAATAACCGTACAACAACCCGTGGATCGGTTAAAAGAAAATACCAGCGGGTCAAACCATCGGACGAGGTCACTTGGTGGGTAGATACCTAAAAAATGTGCCTTAAGTAACTCGTTATTCACAGTCTGACTATATTTTTTGTAATAAATTCAATTATTTTTAGGTGTTTCCAAAGGGTCTGAAAAGCATGGAATCTTTACTATGCCAATTAGAACTTATAGCATAAAATACTTATTTGGACAATGATTATAAGTTGTCAGAATACCGCGTATACGATATCCATACCGTAGATATTTATTGTGGTCATGGGAACTTTTACACCTCCTTATCTTTTCTGGATACCCCGCCACGCCTTTCAAAAAACCCAAAAATCAAGTATATCCCAACGCATGAATACTCATACAAAATATTCTTCTTCGCAAAAATCCCCATCAGGCCGTAAGGTTAAGGTAACCATAATCCTCATTGCTCTCTTTGGGCTTTTTCTTTTAGCAGGAGGAGTTGGTTATTATTTTATGAACAGGGAAGCCCCAGATGATTTAGACACTCCTGAAGTAGAAATTATTGAAGAAGTTGAGGAAAGCCTTCCTGAAGACCTCGAAGACAATATTACAAAGGGGGTTATTCAATCGGGAAGCACGGCTTCCACACTTCTAGAGCCTTGGCTGAATAAGGCTGATATGTATAGCTTTATTGAAGCCTGCAACGATGTTTTTACCCTCACAAAACTACGAGCTGGCCAGCCTTTTATAGTTACGGAAAATGAAAGCGGCATGATGAGTTTTGAATACGAGATTGACTCAAACTCGAAATTGATTGTGTCTCGTGATGAATCAGAGTCATTTATCGCCACTGTAGAGCCCATTTTATACGATATTGAGCTCATCCGTATTACGGGGAGCATTCAGTCGAGTCTTTTTAGTTCCATGGCGGAATTGGGGGAATCCCCGGCTTTGGCTGTTATGTTGGCTGATATTTTCGCCTGGGAAATTAACTTTATTCGGGATATTCAAAAAGACGACAGTTTTAGCATTCTGGTAGAAAAACGGAGCCGTGATGGTGAGTTTAAAGGATATGGACGTGTTTTAGGGGCGAGTTTTGTCAACAAAGGAAAATATTTCGAAGGCTATGTATTTCGCAATAGTTTTGGGCGTGACCAATATTATAACGCTGAAGGCGAAAGTGTAAAACGAGCCTTTCTTAAGGCTCCTCTTTCGTATTCACGCATTAGCTCTCGCTTTGATATGAATAGGCTTCACCCCATTCATAAAACTCGCCGCCCCCACCCTGCCGTAGACTATGCCGCACCGCAAGGAACCCCCATTAAATCTGTTGGTGACGGGGTTGTCACCTTTGTAGGACGGAGTAAAGGGGCAGGGAACTATGTTAAAATTAACCACCCGCGTAATTATGAAACCATGTATTTACATATGTCTCGTTTTGCCAAGGGTATGAAAAAAGGCAAGCGGGTAAGCCAAGGCCAAGTTATTGGTTATGTGGGAAGCACAGGCTATTCCACAGGGCCTCATCTCGACTTTAGAATGAAACATAACGGCAAATGGGTGAATCCTGAAAAGACCCTTTCGCCTCGTTCTGAGCCTTTGGATAAAAAACAGATGGCGGAGTTTATTGCTCAGCGCGATATCTATAGAAAATATTTATCAGGTGAAAAAAGTCTTTCAGAATATATTTCTGAATCACAACTCAAAGAACAGGAAAAAACACCTGAGCAAGATTCCCAGAAACAAGCGGCAAAGTGAGATACATATTAACTATCTCATTGTTACGCGCTCAATAACTGCTCTTGTCGACCCGTCGTTTGAAGGCAACTGTTTTTGAGAGATGAAATCCTTTAGTAAAAGTTTATAAGACAAAAAGCTTCATGGATGGTACAGTCTTTATTATTTTTGACGATAATTACCATGATATGACAAGGAGTTGAGTGCTTGAGCACCACCTATACACATAAAGACTTGGCTGATTCTTTAGCTGTTTCTGAAACGACTATAAAAAGTTACCGTCGTAAGTTTCCCGGGTGTATACCCGTGGCGCATCAAGGTAAACCCATTCGATTTACTGAGGAAGCCCTTAAGGTCTGTACTCAGATTCGTGATAATTTCAGTCTTGGTATGAGTGTTGAAGAAGTTCATGCGCGTTTAGCTCAAAATTTTTCATGGGTTCCTGAGCTGGCGACCAAGCAGGAGGGAAAGCATCACAGTGAGTCTGGGCCTCAGGAAATTAGCCAAGGGATGAGTAATATGGCTAAAAGCATGGTTTCCATGATGCAACAGCAAAAACTTATTGCTAAAAAGATGCAGGCCATTGAAGCCCAGCTCGAGGAACTTGGCCTTGGAGGCTATAATTTCGACGAAGCCATCGCCGCTCGCGAAGTGGCCAATGCTAAAAAAGAAGCGTCTTTTACTGATCGTTTGAACCAGCTTGATTCATTAACCGGCATGCTTGGCGAAACGGTCACTTTTTTATCCCAAAAGCTCGAACGTCTCCTTGAAGAAAATCACTATGAGGGCAAGGGCGAAACAACGAGTAATAAAACAATTCAATTCCCTGGGGCATCTTCTTTCCATAACCGCCATGCAAGCGAAATTGTTGTGGAACCGGAACGCGAATTTTTTACCTATCCTTTGGTGGTTCGCACCAGTGAAGGAAAATATATCAGCGCTGCTGCCAGAGGGAGAGGGCGCCTGAGTCTTAACGATTTAAAGGCTATGCTGGTATATGGGTATTCTTCGCCCCATCACTTTGTCATGCAATGGGAACAAATGAATGACGGGTGGCAATTAACCCTTAGCCAACCCGAAGTGGACGAAAGTAAAAGATATATTTTACAGCTAGTGGAGCTTGTAACCCAAGGCGGTACAAAAGTGCTTGAAATAGTACAGCTTTTTGATAGCCAGTCCAATATACACCCCGTAGAAATCTGCCGTATTGTTGAATCTTTAACCACTCCTTTATAAGATTACGCCATGTCTACACGCTTATCGCAACGCAATGCCAGACTCGTTCGGTCTTTTCCCGACCTTGCCAGAGTTCCCGAAGAAAAACGCCGTCAAGTCTATCGCAAAGCAGTCCTCCACCCCATAGTTTTAGTGACGGTTTTTTTTCTGGGTTTTTTCGTCCTTCCTTATGGCTTAGAGTTTCTCATTGTTTTTTTTGAAATCCCCCTTGAAGTTTCCGATACTGTCAGCACGGCGAAAATCATCGCTCTGTTGGGCATTCCTTTTTGTGTTATTTTTTTCCTCCTCAAGAAAATTCTTCTTCCCCATGCTTTGCGTCGTGTTCTTCGAAAAGAAGGCTACTAAAAGCCTTAAAGCCTAATACCTATGCGTAACCAAAAAAATTCCGAAAGACAGGACAGTAAACGAGAAATACCAAGAATTTATGTGGCTGCGGGAATTTTATGGCGCGAGGACACCTTATTGGTAGCGAAACGTCCCTTAACAGAGCCCAAGGCAGGATATTGGGAATTTCCCGGCGGGAAACAAGAGCCGGCTGAGCGTATGGAGGATACCCTTATTCGCGAACTGCAAGAAGAGCTTGGCGTCACCTGTACCGAGCTTATTCCCTTTACACAAATAGAGCACGATTACCCTGATATGCAGGTTTGTTTACACCTTTTTCATGTGACTCAATTTGAGGGAGAACCCCAGCCTTTGTTAAAACAAGAATTACGATGGGTATCAACCAACGAACTGGAGGGGCTGAATTTTCTTCCTGCTGACAGGCAAATATTGAGGCATATTAAACGACCCCTGTAAAAAAATTTCTAAAAAA
>CAZYJQ010000105.1:0-4908 GCA_964647835.1 uncultured Desulfovibrio sp.
CAAATTAACTGCATCAAATAATTAATTCTTGAAAAGCATAGGGGTTGAGCGTATCATCATAACGATAATGACAATCATCAAGGCAGGAAAATCTTTCTCAGGTCTTCTTATCGGTGTACGTATTATCAATTGAGACAACTAACTGCGCCCGTTTGGGGTAGCCGAGCGAGCTAGTCACTGTTCAGCTAGGTGAGCTTGTCGTTTCGTTAGTCAAATCAGACAGGCATTGCACCAGCCCAATGAGTTATCAACACGCCAGTTTTACGGTATTTTTTGCTCGTTACTTTTTGATTCTCTGGCTGGTTTTACCCATGAGCCCAGCAGATTATGAGGCAATGACGAATGTTGCGATACTTTTTGTGCCTCGATGGGGAAGGCGTGTTGTATGGACAACTTGCTGTGCGCCGGATTGGCTCTTAGGTAGAATCTATTGTTACAAGTGAAATGAGGTAGATAGATGTTACAAGGAACAATGCAAGACTTTTATTCTTTTTTGAATAGCAAAGGCTTAAAAAATACGCCCCAACGTAGGCTTATAGTTGAAACTTTTCTAGAAACAACTGACCATGTCACTACCGAAGACCTCTACGCCCTTGTGCGAGCCGTTGACCCCAAGGTCGGGCAGGCAACGGTATATCGTACCTTACGTTTGCTGTGTGAAGCAGGCCTTGCCAAAGAATTCCATTTTGGTGGCGGTATGGCGAGCTACGAACCAGCCGAAGGGGAACACCACGATCACCTTATCTGCATGAGTTGTGATAAAAATCTTGAAGTTGTTGACGAGACTATCGAAAAACTTCAAGAAAAACTCGCGGCTAAGCATGGTTTCTCGCTGACATCTCACCGTATGTATCTGTATGGTGTATGCTCTGAATGCGCTAAAAAAAATAAAAAATAGGTTTATGTCTCACACGAGGGCAAACTGTATGCCGCCTCTAAGCTGAAACAACTGGGCTTAGAGGCGGTTCTTTTTATTGTCCCCTTACCTGTTTACTCTCTTGCTGGAGCATTCCAAGGTGGGGAAAAGAGTAAATAAGAAAAGAGGTCTTTCTCTGTTGTGAGTTAAGGTGTTGTTGCCAAAAACAACGCCGTTAGACAAAGGCTGAAATTTTAGGGTGGGGAGGAACCAGACGGAGTTAGGAGGAATTAGGGGGATGAGAAGGGATAGGGTTGTAGCCTAAGGGCCGCGCTGTCTGAGAAGGGTCGCGCCGTCTGGAAAGTACCGCTTATCTGAGAAGGGTGTTTATTTGAGAAGAGCGCCATTTGGTGATGGTACTCCTAAGATAATGCTACTGATTGGGAAAGGGTACCCTTTGAAAAGAACACCTTTATGGATTCGTCGTGTGGGGCGCATGTTTCGCAATAGAAAAGGCGGCGCTTTTGCAAGCACCGCCTTTAGTTCTACTTTGTCTCTTTTAGAAGAAGATAAAGGTCATGATGACGAAGAGGGGCACAAGGATAGCGCCGGACCAAGCCATGTAGCCGAAGAAACTAGGCATTTTTACGCCTGAGCTTTCAGCAATGGAGCGGACCATGAAGTTGGGGGCGTTACCGATATAGGTGTTGGCTCCCATGAAAACAGCACCGGCTGAAATGGCCACAAGGGTGGATCCCAGCTGAGTTGTAAGGGTCACAGGGTCGCCTCCAGCGGTGTTAAAGAACACAAGGTAGGTGGGGGCGTTGTCAAGGAAGCTCGACAAGATACCCGTTAGCCAGAAGTAGCTGGCGTCGTGAGGCGCGCCGTTTACTTCGACCATGGCGATGATGGAGCGAAGCACCCCTTCGTTGCCGGCCTGCAAAATGGCAATGGCGGGAATCATGCTAAGGAAGATACCAAAGAATATTTTGGCGACTTCAAGGATGGGCTCCCAGTTAAATTCGTTGCTGACACGGATTGCCTTTTTAGTCAGTCCGAGGGAGAGGGTGGCGATGACCAAGAAGGCTACGTCGCGGAAGATGTTTTGGAGCTCAAGCTCAATGCCGTAGACAAAAAAGCTAACGCCGGGACGCCATACGCCGCTTGTTAAAACGGAAGCGATAACACAGCCAAGGAGGATAAAGTTAATGCCGCCTTCGATTCCAAGCTTTTCGCCGGTGTCTTCGGGGACGGGTTTAGCGTGGCCAGTTTTCTTCTCTTTATTGAAGAGATAGGTGTCAATGGCGAAGTAGAGAGCGAGCAGAATAACAGAGAGGAACAAGGTCTCAGGAATAAGGTTCTTCAAGGTCCAAGTGAAAGGTACGCCCTTCAAAAACCCGAGGAAGAGAGGTGGGTCACCAAGGGGGGTGAGGCTACCGCCAATGTTCGCAACGAGGAAAATAAAGAAAACCACGGAGTGCACGCGATATTTACGATAGTCGTTGGCGCGCAGAAGGGGGCGAATGAGCAGCATGGCGGCCCCGGTTGTTCCCATCCAGCCGGCGAGGATTGTTCCAACAATCAAAATGCCTATGTTGGTAACGGGCTTGCCCACAAGGTTCCCTTTGAGGCGAATTCCGCCAGAAACCGTGAAGAGGGCGAAAAGAAGCATGATGAAGGGAATGTATTCAAGTAAAATGGTGTGCAAGAAACTATAAATCGCCGTTGGCACACCAAAGCTCATAGCACAGGGCACGAGGAAAGCGAGTCCCCAAAAGGCCGATATCTTGCCGAAATGATGCTCCCATATATGGGGGATAGCAAGGGGCAAAATAGCGATGGAGAGCAACATGCACACAAAGGGGACTATCCAAATAATTCCCAGGGTTGCACCATCTACCGCCAGCTCTGACGAGGCGAACGCTGTGCCAGAGAACTGGACCATGAACACAGCGCAAAGAGCGATGAGTGAAAAAAAGACAGATTTTTGCTTCATGACGCACCTTTATTGGTTTAGAGTGAGTAAAAAGTGTATAGACCTAGATAGCAAAAATAGGCGTACATTACAATAAGAACCCGCATTTATACTATTGTCAGGGGAAGAACGTGTTTTTTACACGAATTGACTTTGGATAAAAGGGGCTGCTTACAGTCCCTTCACAGGCCCTTCATTATGCTTTGGTGCTTGAAGGTGAAAGAAGAGTGAGGGCAGTCAAGATGCGCATCATGGACGGACTTGAGGGACTTGAGTGGCATGAGGGCGAGTGAGGTGTGGGGCAACTGAGATATGAGAGCGAGTGAGGCGATTCTTGTCAGCCTCAGGGGAATCTGGTAATTTTAAAGCTCACTAGGCAGATTAATTCTCGCATTTTTATTAGAAGCACTTGGCTCTCATAAAAGGGCAGGCGATAGATATGAAAACGATAGTGTTGCGGTTAGCGCAAGAAACCCGAAAAAATTTACAGATTGTCGCCTCGGCCACGGGACGCGACCCATCTGATATTGTCGCAGACGCTGTTGAAGAATATGTTAATCGCGAGATTGCCTTGTTAGTGGAGTCGCACCGCCGTGAAGGGGAGCCTGATAGTGTTATTCCCCGCCTTGGACGAAAGAAAATATAGGGGCAAGACCCCGCTTTGTTGCCAAGGTCCTTTGGCTTAAAAAACGATAATTACCTCAAAAAAAAGCCGCGTCCCCATACTGAGGGCGCGGCTTTTCGTTGGTCTAATAATGGGTGTTAAATATTGTCTTCCCGAGCTAACACCCGATAGATAATGGGTTTTTCATGAACCATGGGAGAGTCGGCAATAAGGTCAACGGCTTTCAATACGTCGTTCACTTTGGCTTTATGGGTCATAATAGTAAAGTGAACAGGGGGTACTTCGCCTTCTTTGCGAGCTTCTTTGGCACCGGGAATGGCCGTTTGAATGGCTTGTGCGATGGAAATATTATTGTCCGACATAATTCCGGCGATATCACGCAGGGTTCCGGCCTTGTCCGTTAGGGTGAGGCGCAGATAGAAGGGGCAACAGACTTCGCCTGCGGGCATAATACTCGTGGCCTTGGGCAGGTTGACGTACCCGATATTGCTCAAGTTGCAGTTGTCTCTTACGGTTCCGCGGGCGATATCAACGATATCAGCGGCTACGGCGCTTCCTGTAGGCAAGTCGCCAGCGCCTTTGCCATGGAGAAAGAGCGAGCCCACGGCGTTACCGTGAATGCGCAGGGCGTTATAAGCGCCGCCCACGCTGGAAAGGAGGAAGGCTTCCTGCACAAAGGCAGGAAAAACTGCGGCTTCAATGCCTTTGTCGTGTTTTTTCGCATGACCGATAAGTTTAATGCGATAACCAAAACGCTCGGCAAATTCAATGTCTTTGGAGTCCACCTCTGTAATGCCTTTCACGTTGACCTGGTCAAAGGGAAAGTCCACGCCCCAAGCCAGCCTGATGAGCAGGGCGAGCTTATGGGCCGCGTCAAACCCTTCAATATCAAGGGTGGGGTCGGCCTCGGCAAAGCCTAAATCTTGCGCGTCTTTCAGGGCTTCGGCAAAGGAAACTCCCTTGGAGCTCATTTCAGATAAAATATAGTTGCTGGTTCCGTTTAAAATGCCCATCATGGACCTAATCTCGTTGGCTGCCATGCTGTTACGGAAGGTTTCAATGACGGGGATTCCGCCACATACACTGGCCTCAAAGCCAAGGCGGAGGTTTTTTTCAGCAGCGAGGGCAAAAAATTTGTTGCCTGTTTCCGCCAGAAGCGCCTTGTTGGCTGTGACAACGTGCTTGCCCGCCTTAAGGGCTTTGCTAATAATGTCCCCTGCTGTCGTAGTGCCGCCAATAACCTCTACAATGAGGTCGAGGGAAGGGTCGTTGATAAAGTCGTCCAAATTATCGGTGACTTTGGCGCCTTCTGGAAAAGGGTAGGCACGCTGGCGGCTCATGTCGCTAACAAGAATGGACGAAATAATCATTTCCCGTCCTGAGCGTTCTTGTAATAATTCTTTGTTTTCCGCAAAGATGCGAGCCAGGCCAGAGCCGACGGTCCCAAAGCCT
>CAZYJQ010000106.1:0-4778 GCA_964647835.1 uncultured Desulfovibrio sp.
GTTCGGTCCACTTTCTTCAATATACCTCGAGTAAGCTTTCCACATACGGTAGTCGCTAGTGACGCAAACGCAAACCATATGAGCTTGCGTCATCAAGCGGCTTGCTAGTAACATAACCTCAGGACCAAGGGGCCTTGATCCCGACGAGGATCGAAAAGCCGACCTTCGCCACCGAGTGATTTGAATCACAAGATAATCTTCTATTGCATTTATCGTGCCTTTTTTTACAACCATTGCCCCATGAGAGTTTTTCTTGAAAGTAAAAATTTCCCCATGCAGAAAAGCCTGAAAAGAATCCTTTTTGAGTCATAATTGAATCGTTCCTCTTTTTTTCAAATAAGAATCAACTCATAAAGGCTTCATCCAACACGCCTTTTATCTTTAAACAACCTTTTTCTTTCTCATGCTCAAACGCATTGCCCTCCCTTTAGCCCTTCACACTCAACTTGTTGTTGGCAAAAATCGCCTCAAAAGTAATCGAGGTCGGCATCTGACTCATAACATCTGGTTCATAACACCTGCCCTCTCCCATTTGCCCTTACTCCCCTGCCTTGTCTCTAGCACATGCTACGATTTTTACCTACGTTTTCTCACATTCCTTGTATTGACTTGGCTACCACCCTGTGTTTTTCCCTTGCCCTTTCTTCATGTGCCTCCTTTCGCCTTGGTTCATTGGCGACCATCATTCTGGCCGCCCTCCTCTTTCTCTCCCTGCTTCACTCGTGCCCCCCCCTCACGATTTTCCCATTGGCCTGACGCATTGTGAAAAATACCCCAATCTATAAGCCGATGCTATTCCCCATCACTTTCATAAAAAAGCGTAGGTCCTTTCTTCAGCTCCTCATCCATCTTGCTTACAATAGAAAAGGACTACCCGGGTACTCCATACATACCTGATAGCCCTGCTGACAAAAGCCCATGAAAAAAGGGAACATGGCGTTCCCCTATGGAGTTGCTTTAAAGATGGTGGTGATAGCGTAACAAGGTCTTATGACACAATAGTATACCCTTTCATCCCTCAGCCTCAAGGCGACACTGCGAGGGGAGAGACAAAGCCTTTGAGCCAGAGGATCAGACACGGGAAAAAATCTAGGGAACCAGTCTAGGTAGCCAGACAAGCAGGCCCGACTAGTAGCTAAGGACAGAAATCATGGAAAGGAAAGCTAGTAATGTCGTTAAACAAAGAGCTAATCAAGGCCGTTAGCGCACCAAAAGCCCGCATAGGCACCTTATTATCAGGCAGAATCTTTGTCTTCCTCACTGCTCACATACCACGCATCCGACGAGGCGCCTTGGGAAGTATGCAATAAGGCGTAGAGTACTTTTTTAAGCTCTTCCATATCAAGGGGTTTGGCAATATGGGCGTTCATTCCCGCCTCGCGGCTTGCCTCCCTGTCTTCCATCATGGCGTTAGCCGTCATGGCGATAATGGGAATACGCTGGCCATCATGCTTCTGGCTCGCTCGAATATGGCGTGTGGCCTCAAGGCCGTCCATGATGGGCATGCGAACATCCATAAAAATAAGGGAATAGTCTTTCGCCATGAAAGCCTCGACCCCCGCCTTACCGTTATCCACCACATCCACAACCGCGCCAAGTTCTTCCAAAACGGAAATCGCTATCTCTTGGTTAATGGCGTTATCTTCAACCAAAAGGAATTTGTAGCCGTCGTAACGAGCCATGCCCCACATATGACGATTTTCCTCTTGGGGTACGTTAAAGCTTTGGCTTGTGCCGAGCTTTACGGAGAAAGAGAAGGAACTGCCTTCACCCTCCACGCTTTCAACCTTTATATCGCCATCCATAAGCTTGACCATGGCGTTACAGATGGACAGCCCAAGGCCAGACCCCCCATACTTACGTGAGGTAGAGCTGTCGGCTTGGGTAAAGGGCTTAAAGAGCGAGACTTGCTGCTCACCGGTAATTCCAATACCGGAGTCACGTACCAAACAATGCAGGGTCAAATATTCATCAGACAATTCTTCCGCCTTAATTCGCAGTTCAATGAAGCCTTTGGCGGTAAACTTAACGGCATTCCCCAAAAGGTTGAGCAAAATCTGTGAAAACCGCAGTTCGTCCCCCACCACAAATTCAGGAACGGTCTTGTCACACTCAATGGTAAAGACGACTTCTTGAGAATTGACCCGGGGAATAATAAGCTCTCGGATATTATCCAGTGTCTCTCGAATTTTGAAGGGATGATTGTCGATGGTCAACATACCCGCTTCAATGCGGGAGAAGTCCAGGATATCATTGATGACGCCGAGCAAAAGCGCGGCTGACGCTTGAATTTTCTTCAAATATTCCATTTGAGCGGGCGGTGGATCCGCCTGCATGGCCAGATGAGTCATTCCTAATACGCCATTCATAGGTGTGCGGATTTCATGGCTCATGCGGGCGAGGAAATCTCTCTGAGCAAGGTTAGCGGCCTCAGCTACAGCAAGGGCCTTGCGCTCAGTAATATCGGTGGCGACTTCCATATGTAAAAGGCGACCATCGTGCCAACGCACAAGACGATCCATAATAAGGAAATCCCGATTCAAAAATTCGTTATGTTTCTCCCAGTGAATAGGCGCGAACAACGGCTCGCCACTACTGCCAAACAACTGAGTTTGCGGACAAAAATCACAGGGTTTATCAAGTCCATGTAAAACTTCGTAACAATGGCGCCCCTGCAAGTCACGCTCACCCACGAGATCACAGGTATAATCGTTGGCGTAAATAAGGAGTTTGGTTTGCGGATCACAAACATACACCACGGCACCAACATTACTCAGCACGTTCTGCATGGCCGAGATAGCCAGTTCCGTTTCAGTAGTCGCCTTATCCACATCTTCCGCCATCTCGTTAATATGCCTCGCCACCTCGCCAAGCTCTTTGCTCTTCACATGAATGCGGCTTGAAAAATCTCGACGCATGGCCCCCACGCCTTGAATAATCGTATCCATATCCCTAACGGTGCGCTGCATCAAAATAAGAACAAGGGTGCAAATAATGGCAAAGCACAGGAGCATGACCAGTCCGATTTTAACAGCCATTTCCCACAACTGAGCGCTCACTTCGGTGGTGAGTTCATTAACCCATATATAGCCTATACATTGGCCTCCGCGCATAATGGGAATCATGGCGTTCAAAATATCCCCGCGCACCATATCGCCGGATCGGACCATGGGTGTTGCTTTTTCCATTACCTGACGGCCTGGATGGTTGGCGTCAATGGTTTTTCCCACGGCAAAATCATGTTCCGGGGAAGGTCCATAGGTAATGATGGCTTCAAGTTCCCTGCTATAAAAACCGACTCCGAAAGAGCCGTTTACAGTGGCTATTTCGTTGGTTTCATCGCGCAACAGAGCGTTCAAAGTCGCTATTTTTTCTTCACGAGAGAGATTCTCGGCTTTTTCTTGCACGAGAAGCGCGTTGAAACCGCCTGCATCAAGCTGGCTGTCAAGGATATAAGCGAGGGCAAGCAATTTTTCTTGCTTCTCGTGCATGACCATGGATTCAGTAACCTTCTGCGCAAAATATCCGGTAATAAGGAATGGCACCAGAATGAACAGAAAAAGAATAAGCATTACCTTATTGCGAAAGGAGAGGGAGAAAAAAGAGACCATAGGTTACCAAACGCTACCAATATCAAAATTTAGACAAGAGAGAATACAGCCCAAGTACTCTCAAAACCACCCTAATGCAGTACTTTTCACTGAAGGTCAATGGAAAACAGCGACATAAAACAATGGTGCCTATGCCAATAGCATCACTATATCAGCCACAGCACTCTATTACAACAGGAATTAAGACAATCCCGAGAAGTATTCACTCCGAGAAAAACCAACCGGTAAAGTGATGGTAAAAGAATCTCATATCGTCAAAAACGCGAAGGGAAAGCCAAAGGAAGTGTTAAAAATAAGAGCAGGCTAAAAGGCTCACGCCTCGCCACCAGGTCGTGAACATTTGTGAAAATTCGTCCTGCGTCCCTCACAGCTTGGCAATACAGACAGGAAGAGAGCTAACCCACCTCGAGACTGGACAAATACATCATTATACAGCATTGTGGAACATTCAATTATAAGCAATTTACTTCAAAGGTAGGCAGGATATGAAGACGAATCTTTGCGAAGAATGGGCCCAGCGAGACAGCCAGAGTTTGGCAAAATGCGCCAAAATTAGCTATTACCCTTTTGTTATGAAGAAAGGGAGCGGTTCCATAGTCGAAGATGTTGACGGCAATTCATTTATTGATTTTCTCTCAAGCGCCGCTTGCCTCAACCTTGGGCATGCCCACCCCAAAATAATCGCGGCTGTTTCCGAACAAATGCAAAATTTCAGCCATTACACCACAGCCTATTTTTATAATACCAAAGCTGTGGAAATGGCCGAGCGCCTTATTCAGGTTACGCCGGGCTCCTTTGAAAAAAGGGTTGTCTTTGGCATGACCGGCTCCGACTCCAACGACGGCGCCATTAAGTTCGCCCGGGGGTTCACGGGCCGCAACAAAATTATTGCCTTTAAAGGGGCCTATCACGGCGCAACTTACGGAGCCCTTTCCCTCACCCACATCAGCTTGAATATGCGCAGAAAACTCGGGCCCGCCATCGACGACATCTTTGCCTTCGATTACCCCAACACCTATCACAACGGGCCAGAAGACGCCGAGCGGTGCATCAAGCAAATCAAAGACGCTTTCGCTTCCTATCTGCCTGCAGACGAAGTCGCCGCGGTCATTCTTGAGCCCATTCAAGGCGACGCCGGCATAATCGTCCCCCCCAAACAGTTTATGC
>CAZYJQ010000107.1:0-4635 GCA_964647835.1 uncultured Desulfovibrio sp.
AACAGTTTCACCTTAGAGAAAAAACTCTTGGGAACCTCCTAGACGAAGTAGCAGAACGCTATCCTGACAACGAGGCTATCTATTACGCCAATCAGGATGTTCGCCAAACATGGTCCCAATTTGCTCACGAGGTGGACATTCTCGCCAAGTCTCTCATGGCTCTTGGTGTGCAAAAAAATGCGAAAGTAGCCATCTGGGCGACCAACGAACCCCACTGGCTCACCCTGATGTTCGCCACAGCTAAGATTGGTTCTGTTCTTGTTCCCGTTAATACAAGCTACCGGAATCAAGAACTACTCTATCTCTTGCAAGCTTCAGACACCGAAACTCTGTTCATAGGGAACGGGTTTCGCGATCATAATTTTTTCGATACCCTCTACGATGTCGTTCCTGAACTGAAAAATCAAGAAGCTGGCAAAACGACCATTGATATTCTGCCCCAGCTTAAGCGGGTCATAGCCCTTGATAAAAAGCCCCATGAGGGAATTTTAAGCTACCATGATATTGTCCAACTTGCGGGCACCGTGAGCGACGAAGCCTATGCTAACCGCCAAAACGAAGTATCCCCCCACGAAGTTATTAATATGCAGTTTACCTCTGGCACCACTGGATTTCCCAAAGGTGTCATGCTCAGTCATATTAATATTTTGAACAACGGCTATTGGATTGGATATCATCAGAACCTGAATCACACCGACACCGTTTGCTTGCCCGTTCCTTTTTTCCATTGTTTCGGGTGTGTTCTCGGCGTCATGGCCTGTGTTAATCACGCGGCTAAGATGGTAGTCATCGAATCTTTTGACCCTTCCATTGTTTTAAGTCACATTGAATCTGAGAAGTGCACCGCCGCCTATGGGGTGCCCACCATGTTCCTTTCACTCCTCGAACACAAGCGCTTCGCCTCCACCAATGTCTCTACCCTGCGTACTGGTATTATGGCTGGCTCTGTGTGCCCCGAACCGCTCATGCGACGTGTTATAAGCGAAATGAATCTGGCGGAACTCACCATTTGTTACGGCCTTACAGAAGGCTCGCCCGTTCTCACCCAAACCCGCGCCGACGAAGAATTCATCTATAAAGTCTCCTCAGTGGGCCGACCCATGCCCGGCATTGATGTTAAGGTTATCGATCCGGAAACAGGCGAAGAAATGGCTCGCGGCGTTGCTGGCGAAGTGGTCTGTAAAGGCTACAACGTTATGCAAGGCTACTATAAAAATCCAAAAGCCACCGCCTCCACCATTGTAGACGGTTGGCTCCATACAGGCGACCTGGGCGTTATGGATGAAAAGGGCTATCTGATTATCACAGGCCGCATTAAAGATATGATTTTGCGTGGCGGTGAAAATATCTATCCTCGTGAAATCGAAGAGTATTTGAGCCACATGCCGGAAATTTTCGACATTCAGGTGGTGGGGGTTCCCAGCAGAAGATATGGCGAAGAAGTAGCCGCTTTCATTATCGCAAGAGAAGGGAACACCCTGACTCCTGCTAAGATACGCGCCTATTGCAAAGGCAATATTGCTTGGCAAAAAGTTCCGAAACACATTGTTTTCATTGACGCTTTCCCCATGACAGCCAGCGGTAAAATTCAAAAATATGTTCTGCGTGAGCAGGCCGCTGAAAAATTCGCTCATCTCATGAACGACTAGGCAGGATAAAAAAATTTTGGCAGGGGAAGTCTCATTTCCCCTGCACCCCTCAAGGCTTATACTGCCCATAAAGATATTATCCCCCCTCCCCTCTTCTCATGCCTTATCCTCTTCTCGTGGCTTGCCTTTCTCGCCACCTGCCCTCCTACTCCGTCTTCTCCACTCCTTTTTCCGTAGGGTTTCCTTGGACTTAGGGTTTCCTTGGAGCTGTGAGAAAATAGCACCTTGATGTCAGGAAGCCCCTCTTTACATCTTTCCTTTATAACTCAACTAATGGTATTATTATGATTATAGTTATTTAGGAGACCCCTTATGCCCCATTTACTCTTCATTGTCTGGAAAGATTCCTATAATACGGGAATTCCTATCCTTGATGAACAGCATCGCGGATTAGTCAGTATTATCAATTCTTTTTTCTTTCACCGTAGCGAAACAACGAAAGACATAGAAAGAATACTTGTGCCAACGGCTGATATGTTCAAATCCTATGTAAAAATTAATCTTCTCACCATTGAAAAACTGATGGCCGTGTCGGCCTATCCAAAACGAGAAGAGCACCAGTTACTTCACGCTACTCTTATCAGCCATATTGATCTTATGGAGACAAAATATCGTAAAATAGCTGATGCTCAAGGATTTCTTGAATTTATTAAAAACTATTGGCTCACTACCATGGAAAACTCCAAGAAAGAATATATCCCTCATATCTTAGCCTACTATAGAAATAACAGGTAATAGGCCTTAGCTGATGGATTTGACGTAAAGGGGGCTATGCCCCCTTATGTTTTGGTAAAATTAAATGAAGCAATAATCCTGTGATACCCGCCAATCCAATACCTTGCAGTGAAATATTCACTTTCACATCTGAAAAACCAATGCCTTGCAAGGAAATTTCACCAGTTTCAATAATCAAACCACCAAGCCCAAACACCAGCACCACCGCCACAATGGCCATATTGCGTGGAATCATGAGATCTTCGCCTGACTTAACAAGGGTATTCATCCCAACCACCACGATAGCGCCAAAAAGCAGCACCATGATGCCCCCCATAACCTGTGGAGGAATGGAGCTTAAAAAGGCGCTTAGCTTACCTACAAAGGACAAGCAAATAGCCGATAGAGCAGCCCAGGTGAGTACGCCGGGGTTATAGGCTTTGGTCAGGGCAATGCCGCCGCTCACCTCTGAATAGGTAGTATTGGGCGGGCCGCCCACCACAGAAGCGAACATGATGGAAAAACCATCGCCAATAAGAGTTTTATCAAGGCCGGGATCCTTGAGATAGTCACGCCCGGTAATCGATCCAATGGCGACAATATTACCGACATGTTCGATGATGGGAGCAATGGCTACAGGGAGAATAAAGAAAACAGCTTCAATATTAAATTTCATAAATGTAAAGGTTGGGGGAACCAGCCAAGCGGAGTTTTTGATACCTGAAAAATCCACAATGCCGTAATACAACCCCAATAAATACCCTACGGTTATACCACACAAAATAGGTATAAGCTTAATCACCCCGCGACCGAAAATAGAGGCGATAATGGTGCCCGCCAAAGCGCCCATGGAAATAAACAAGGCTTGGCTCATTTCAAGGGTTACCCCGTTGCCGCCCTCAAGCTTTGTCGCCATTCCAATGGCAACGGGCGCCAACGATAGGCCGATGACCATAATAACCGGCCCGGTCACAATGGGAGGCAGAAGGCGCTGGATAATGCCAACACCCTGAAATTTCACAAGCAAACCAAGGCCGATATAGACAATACCCGTAGCGGCTAAACCGCATAGGGTGCTGGCTAATCCCCAGGTTTGAACCCCGTAAATAATCGGGGCGATAAAGGCAAAACTGGAACCGAGGAAAATAGGGATTCGCCCTCTGGTAATAAGCTGAAATATCAGGGTTCCTACCCCTGCTGTAAACATTGCCACACTTGAGCTCATACCCGTTAGAATAGGCACCAGCACCAAAGCACCAAAGGCAATGAAAAACATCTGCGCCCCGATAAGCGCGTGCCGTGGTTCAAAGGAATAATCCAAATTGGAAATGCTTGATTGTTTCACTTGTCGCCCCGTATAGAATAAATAATATGGTTTCATTGAGGGACCCTATCCCTCAAATTCCCTGCAAAGGACCTGACATCCTTTGAACCTCTTTTTATTTTATGAAGTCCTCATAAATACCCAGTTCACCGCAATACCTCAATAGAATTTATAAAAAGAAATCATCTTCAATCCTTCTTGCGGACTTTACTTAAAGTACCATTAACCCATGGATGGCGGCTCTTTTAATGGATCCTACCCTAGCTGAAACTCAATACAGGTTCCAAGGAATTTCATTCCTTGCCGGATGGGTAAGGGAAGGCAGCGCCTTCCCTATAAAACCCAATAAATCTCTTCTCCAGTCATAAAAAAACCCCGAATCGGGGTTCATTATCTTTTCTTTTTCATGCGTTTTTGGAGCGACTCAAGACGAACGTCGATGACAGCAGGGTTTGGGTGCACCGTCCGAAGTTGGGTAAACAGTTCAAGAGCTTCGTCAAAGCGCCCTTTTTGCTCCAAAACGTCAGCGTACATAAAGCGAACCATGAGATAGCGTTCTTTATTGGGGTCGTCGAGCTGTAAAAGCGTATGCAGATTTGCATAAGCCTGGGGTAATTCTCCCAGCAAAAGCTGGATTTCAGATAAATCAAACAGACAGTCGGCTTTTACACTTTGTTCAACCTCAAGTTGTAAGCATTTTTGAAGAACACTGGTGCTGTCTGAAAAATCGAGACGGCGAAGGTATAAAAAGGCAAGTTTTCGAAAGGCTTCGGCTTTCTCCGTACTGAGGGAACTAGGGTCATAAGCAAGACTTTCCCACAAAATAACCGCGCGATCATAGTTAATAACCTCAAAATATAAATTCGCGAGAGAGCGTGTGATACTGCGTCGTTTATCATCATCCTTGCCGTATTCTTCAAGCATAATTTCAAGATAGGCAATAGAATT
>CAZYJQ010000108.1:0-4591 GCA_964647835.1 uncultured Desulfovibrio sp.
CGTTGCAGAAATGCGCGACGAGCACGGGAAAAACGTTCTGTAAAACAGAATGTCAAAGCATGATGCCCCTCAGCTCACACGGGCTGAGGGGTGTCGTCATTTGGAGGCCATAGCTCGATGCAAGAGGTTACATGGGGCATAACCACCATAGGTGGCCAGCGTCCCAACAACCCAACTGACCGATAATTGAGCAAGAAATCGAGCAAAAAATCTGGCAGGTAGCATGGCGAGAAAACGGGTGAAGAGGCTGGAATATAACGAGCAAAGCACAACTTCCCTCATGGGAAAAATCGTTACATAAAAAAAGGAAAAGACCATGGCAAGCGGATGGGCCGGCGATAACGCCGTTAATGATCACATTACAAGTTCCCTAGAAAATGAAATCGCCCGAGTGCAAGAGAATCTTCCCAAAGGCGAAAGTTTGGAATTTTGCGAAGAGTGCGGCGAGGCTATTCCCAAAGCGCGCCAGCAAGCCTTGCCGGGGGTGCGTCTTTGCATTACCTGCCAAGAGGAAATCGACAATGAACCCGTCAACCGAAACGGCTATAACCGTCGCGGGAGTAAAGACAGCCAACTTCGCTAAAGCACCGCTCAAAACACCTATGGGGCTTTGGTTCCAGACGTTCGAAGCTCTCATTCCTTTTCTTCTACCGTAACCGTATCTTTCAAAGCCAGTTTTCTTCGCTCTATCCTGCCCTTGTCCTATCCTGCCCTTACCCTCTCCTGACCAAAGCCTTTATCCACGAAGGTTTCAAGGAAGGAACTTCCTTGGCGGATGGGTTTGGGAAGGCAGCGCCTTTCCAAGTAAATTCTTCCGAATAATTTTTCCCCTGTAAAACTTCCTAACCAGCTCCGCCTGCTCGCTTGGCTTTGCCTGTCATGTGGTCAACGTCAATGCAATAGATGGCTGTGGCCTTTATGGAACGCGCGATATCCGCGTCGGCTTTATCCTTATGCTCGGGTAGATATTTCATTATCAGAGCCATGAGGGCGCTCCTTTTCTCCTCTTCCTGCGTTATTTCATGGGCTTTGCCAAAGACGATGGCGCTTTCAAAATAGGTGGTAAAATCTTTGTCATAAATAACCTGCGTTTTACCGATAACCGTAAGGGAGCAACGTTCGTTAGCTTGTAGGTTACTGAGCTTATGCCCTTTATGGGTGCAGTGGAAAAATATTTTGCCGTCAACATAAACATACGACAAGGGCACGCCATAGGGCTGGCCGTCGGCCCCTACGGTGGCTAATACGCAATACTCACCATTATTCATGATAGCGAGGGTCTCTTCTTCTGATAATTCTCTTTTCTTTCGTCTCATGGGATGAATCTGCATCGTATTCTCCTTATTTGTGTTCAGTAAGATTTTATCCCACCTCAAGGTCATTACACAATGACCACCTCAATATTTCAGGCCACGAGCTCATTCATACTGCCTCTTTCTGTGACGTGCGCCTTAAGGTCATTCATCAGACCAGACCAGACGGGCACGAATGCAGTAAGGTAGCTTGAAATAATGCAATCGAACGCAACAAAGGTTCAAGACCATAAAGAATACACTCGTTCGCCCGCAGTAACAATGACAATACTTCCCAATGACCTACAAATCTGTGATGCTATGCACTGCCAGCCACTACAAACCACTGTCCAAATGAGGACTTGAATCAACGGCCCCAAAGGTAAACCAAAGGGGCAAAGATGAACCAAAAGGGGAAGAACAGTATAGACGACAACAAGGTATAACAACGAGGCAATAGTGCATAATAGAGGGACGAGGAAAAGACATGGAACTTCATAGATATTGCGCTTTCGTTCGTTTACGATTACCATTCGCCATCACCCAATGTGAGTTACCCTATGAACTATACCGAAATTTCCAGCCCCCAAAATCCTCGCTATAAGGCTTGGCTTCAGCTTACCACCGCCCGAGGCATCAAAAGGCATGGTCTGGGCTTATTGTACGGACGCACTTTTATCGATGAGGTTTTACAACGCTCTCCCCAGCGCGTCTCGGGTATTATAACGCACAATATAGCTCTCCTTAACGATGCCGCTATCCCCGAGAATTGCCCTATCTATCTCGTAACAAACGAGCTTTTTACCAATCTCGATATTTATGGCATTAATAATCTGATTTTGCTTATTGACGCGGCCCCTCTCCCCCTCTGGGACGGCCAGCTTCTCCCCGGCCTTACGGTTTTTGTGCCCTTTCAAAATCCCATTAACCTCGGCACAACCATTCGGAGCGCCGCCGCCCTTGGGGCCCATGTCGTGCTTTTACAAGAAGCCGCCACGCCTTATTTACCCAAAGCCTTGCGCGCCTCTGGCCCCGCTATTTTTCACCTTCTCGCACAAGAAGCCCTCCAGCAAGGCCCGTCCATCAAACAGCTTGCGCTCATGACCGACCTGCCTCTTTATGGCCTGTCCTTAACGGGCGAAAATATCTATACCTTTGATTTCTGTAAAACAGTGGGCTTGGTGGCTGGAGCGGAAGGACCGGGTCTGGATGACTTTTGGCCTTTGGACAAACGCCTGACTATTCCCATGCACCCCGATGTAGAATCGCTCAACGCCTGCGTCTCCATGAGCATAGGCATGGCGCTCTATCAAGCGGGGCAAGGCATTAAATAACGCCATTTTCATTGACTCCCTATGGGTCTATAGCTCATGGTACCCGCCTCACTGCATTCTTCCCCTATTTTATACTTGCTACTCACTCACCCTGCTTCTTTATCTATATTTTCAAGCTATGCCTAAGAATTTAGCCAGCAACTATACGCGCAGGAGCCTGACACTTGCGCCACATAGTTGGTATTACTTAGGCCGAGTCTAAGAGACCTAGTAACAAACTCATAATCAGACCAGCAAACTCCTTAGATAACTAGATAAAAGTTGACGCCAAGTTTCTGATTAGCAAGCATAGCAATCACCAGAGCAATTAACTGAATTTGCCTAAAGAATGTTCTCATCAGGGCAAGCCCTTTTCAGCTTCGGTTAGGCACTCATTCCCCTTTTTGAACGCTGAGTAAACTCTTGATTGCAGGAAGGCAAAACTAGCTTCCTAAAAGTACAAAGCGCCGATAACTCGGCGCTTTGTGTGATGTAGAATAAGGCGTGCTTAAGGAAGAGGGGATGGAGTTCCCGAAAAGTCACCACTATCAAGTGGCGGATTGAGTAATTGTTTAATAGTCCAGTCGCCGTCTGTCCCGCTAGGAACGGTGTGTCCGTTAGAAAGTAGCGAGTTGCTTGAGGACATCTTGCCGTCTAAAATCATGTTATACTGGTGAGTTCCACCGGTGACGCCAGCGTTGGGCCCTAGGATTAAATCATAATCACCGCCGTTGCTCACAGAAGAATTACCAAACTGGGTGAATTGCAAAACACCTACACCATTAGCTCCGCCAGTATAGCTAGCGACTCCATCGGTAATCTTACTTGTACCTGGGGTGAGCTTAAAATTGAAAGAGAAAGTACCAGCGGTTGGGTTACCTGTTTTAGTTAGCGTACCAGAATACTTCGCTTCATGGACAGAGCTCGGGTTAATGGGTGGGTTAATCGGCGGGTTAAGGCCACCGCCACTTCCCCCACTGCCGCCAGTGCCGCCAGTGCCGCCACCAGGAGTGGTGGAGCCTTGGTTATTGTCAGCGTTTAAGATGAGGTCAGCGGGAATATCGTTGATAGTTTTGTCGGGGCTTACAACCTCCGTGGCAGGACTGGGAATAGACGCCACAAGACGTAAGGCCGAAGAAGGCATAACCCCAGAAGACCCACCTGCCGCAGCGGTGCTCACGCCTCCGTCAGAGGGGGTTCCACCAAGATTACTACCGCCTAAAGAGCCACTTCCACCTGCTGGGGAAGCTGAAGCGGAACCAGAACCACCTGCGCCACCTGTAGCAGACGAAGCCGAAGAACTTGTGGTTCCGCCAGCACTGGCTGAATCACTGCCGTTCTCTTCGCTTCCGCCGCCAGATCCGCTACCGGAATCGCTACCCGAGTCGCTCGACCCGCCCTCTGAGCCGCCTTCATTGTCTTCAGAATCGCTTTGCTCTTCAGAAGAACCAGCCGCTTTTTTATCAGACTTGGAAGAAGATGCCTCTCCCTCGTCTGTTTTTTCATCACTGGCTGAGTTGCCGCCATTGATTTTTACAGCAGAGTCAAGACTGGCAAGCTTGCCTGCGGGAGCCATATAGCTGGTGTTGCCGGCAGAAGCCGCTTTAACAGCCAATCCATTTTTATCAATGACATCAGTCGTCCCTGTTGTACTGTTGGTTACAGAAACAGGGAAAGCAGGGTTTATGCTTAGACCAATAACATCGGTAACCCCGGCGGAGGAAACTTCAACCGCAAAGGTAGTACCGCGAATACCCACTGTGGCACTGGGAGTTTTAACAGAAAAGCCGTCTCTATTACGCTCAACCACTTTTCCAGTAACAAACCGCGCGATGCCTTGAGTCATTTTGGCAGAAAAAGAAGCCTTTTTCGCCGCCTCGTCAAAAACAAAATCCGCAATGGCTATACTGGAATTATTCCCAATGGCGACGACGGTATTATCATTAAATAAAATTTGAACTTTACCCTGACCATCGGTTGATACAA
>CAZYJQ010000109.1:0-4522 GCA_964647835.1 uncultured Desulfovibrio sp.
CGTTATGGGCAAGGCCGCTTTGCTTTCCGCCATCTGCATAGCTATTTGTGAAGCCCTTGATTTTGAAAAGAAAAGTAAAGAAGCTTCGGCGGTCATGTTGGCTGGTTTTATCAGTGTCGCTGCTGCTAAAATGGGCTTTCTTACGGGTGGGGCGGACGTCACCATGTATGTGCAAATGCTCTCTACGACCTCCAATCAGGTGATTACATGGGGCGACTACTTTTTGCATAACTTCCCCCTTGCCGTTATCTATGCTCCCTTAAGCCTCCTCGTCCTTATTATTGTTCTGCGACCCAAAACCAAGTCTGACTCTGGTGCCTTTGTGGCCCGGGCGCGTAAGGAGCAAGGCTCCATGTGCAAAGATGAGATGAAGGCGGCTATTTTAATATTCATTCTGATTGCTTTGCTTATGACTGACAGCTGGCATGGTATTAAAACAGGCTGGGTGCTGATTATACTTTCTTTCGTTGCCTTTTTGCCTCCTGTAGGTCTTATGAATGATAAAAAATTATCAAAGCTCCCCTTCGGCCCGGTGTTTTTTGTGGTTGGTTGCATGAGTATCGGCTCGGCTGCCAAGGCCACAGGGGTAGACCTCGTTTTGGCTGACGGCATCGCCCCCATGCTTGAGGGGACATCTGAAATGGGCACCATATTAATGTCTTATCTGGCGGGTACGGTCCTCAACTTTCTGCTTACCCCCTTGGCGGCATGTTCCGCCATGACAGTGCCCCTTACCACCCTCGCTATGGAGCTGGGCATTAACCCTATTCCTGTCATGTATGCCTTTGCTTATGGCCTTGAGCAATATATCTTCCCCTACGAGTACGCCGTACTCTTGTTTTTCTATGCTACGGGCTGGATTGAACTCAAGCACATTATGCTAGTTTTCGCTGTGCGGTTTGTTGTGGCGCTCGTTATGCTTTTTGCCTTAGCCATGCCTTACTGGAAGGCGCTTGGTTTGTTTGTTCCCCTTGGAATGTAAAATGGCACTTTTGCTAAAATTGTTTTCTTTACGGTAACCATAATCTTAACAAGGAGTTAAAAATGGGACACCCGACTATTTATCCTACAGGCGTTACTATCTATAACCCTGAGAAATGCTGGAGCGGTTTTACCATCATGCCGGTGAAAGAGCTTGGCGCTCTGCTCATTGATATGAACGGAAGAGAAGTGCACCTTTGGGAAGGTCTCCACGGCTTCCCCAACAAGATTTTCCCCGGTGGTCATGTGCTTGGTTCTCGTGGCCTGCGTAACGGTAAATATGGCATGCAAGACCAGGTTGACCTTATTCAGGTGGACTGGGACGGCAATGTGGTTTGGGAATTTAACAAGCTGGAATATATTGAAGACCCGGGCGAAAAGCCTCAGTGGATGGCTCGGCAGCACCACGATTACCAGCGTACTGGCAACCCCGTGGGATATTATGCCCCCGGCATGGATCCTCAAACGACTTCGGGGAACACCCTGATTTTATGCCACCGCAACGTGCATAACCCCCATATTTCTGACAAGCTTTTGCTTGATGACGTGGTGGTTGAGGTTGACTGGGAAGGCAATATTGTTTGGGAGTGGTTGTGCAGTGATCACTTTGACCAAATGGGCTTTCGCGAGGCTTCCAAAAACGCCCTTGCCCGTGACCCCAACTTCCGCCCCGTGGGGCCGGGCCAAGGGGACTGGATGCACATTAACTCCATGAGCGTGCTTGGGCCTAACAAGTGGTATGACGCGGGCGACGAGCGTTTCCACCCAGATAACATTATCATGGACGGGCGTGAGACCAATATTCAGCTCATCGTCAGCAAAAAAACGGGTAAAATAGTATGGCAGCTTGGGCCGGATTATGACCGCACCCCGGAAGAAAAGGCCATTGGCTGGATTATTGGACAGCACCATACGCATATGATTCCCCGTGGTCTGCCCGGCGAAGGGAACATCCTCATTTATGATAACGGCGGATGGGGCGGTTATGATAACCCCAACCCCGGCGCGCCGAGGGGCGTAAAGGCCGCTTTGCGCGACTACTCTCGGGTGCTTGAAATTGACCCCGTTGCCATGAAGATAGTGTGGCAATATACTCCTGCCGAGGCGGGCTTTACCATGCCCATGGACGCGAGCCGCTTTTATAGCCCCTTCATCTCCGGCGCTCAGCGTTTGCCAAACGGGAACACCCTGATAACCGAAGGATCCAACGGGCGTATTTTTGAAGTGACGGCGGAACATGAGATTGTGTGGGAATTTATTAACCCTTACAAGGGTGTACACCTGCCCATGAACATGATTTATCGCGCCTACCGCGTGCCTTATGACTGGTGCCCTCAGGCTCCAAAGCCCGAAGAAACCGAAATTAAGCCCGTTGACGTGAAGTCATTTCGTATGCCCGGCGCCGCTCCCTTGGGCGACCGCGCCTCGTCGGTAAAAGTAGAGGGTGTTTTGCCCTTCCAGCCTTCAAACGCTCTTTGCGTTGCAGCGGCTGGCGAAACCTTTGAAGACGAATAGTTTTTAATCATCAAAGGCACCCCCCTGTTTGATGGGGGTGCCGCCTAAAAGGAGTTTGCCAATGGGTATAACCCTTTACACAGCGCCGGATTGCCTCCGTTGTCGCATCGTTAAAGGCTTTTTGGCTGAAAAAAATATCCCTTACGAAACCATTGATTTCAAAGAGCAAAAAAAAGAATTTAATACTTTTTATCGCGAAAAGCGTCCATTCATTTACCGGAACCCCGAAGGGGTAGAGTTTCCGCTTTTTTATGACGGCGAGGTCGTTAAGCAAGGGAGTGGAGAAATCATAGCTTACCTGCTTTCAGGACATGCGCTTGAAGGCAGCGTCACCCGAAGTGATTTGTTGCACGGCTGGCTTTCTGGCCTGTATCCCTCCTTATGCCCAGAAGGGCAAGAGGAGAATTACCTTGAGCTTGTGCGTCATTTGGCTGACGGCTTGCAAATTTGCGTACAAACTGACGGCAGACGTCCCGATCTTTTAGAAAAACTGATTGCCACAGGCAAAGTTTCGCGTCTTATTTTCAACTTGCTAGGCCCAGCCAACCTTTATGAAGAAGTTTTTGGCGGGCCCTTGAGCAAAGAAGATTTGGCAAAAACGATTGCTTTGGTTGAAGGCTTCTCCGGTAGCGAAATGCGCCTTTTAATAAGCCCTGTAAAGCGTGCTGACGGGAGCTTTAGCTGGTTAACCAAAGAGGAAGCTGATGGAGCCGCTCAATTTTTGGCGGAAAGCGTAGGACGCCCCACCTTGCCTATTGTCATTGCCGCCGTGACAGAAACCATGCCCCAAGGTTTGCAAGGACTGGAAGAGTTTGATCAGTTCTTGCCTTACCGCTCTGCTGTTCGCAACCACCTGTTTAAAGCGGATATTGCCAAATAAACGTTCATTTCATTGTGTAACCCGTGTCGAGGCGGGGAGCGCAATCTTGTCTTAGGAGTCTAAAGGCCTCAGTATAGCGCCAGCCCGACGAATAATCACCTGTGCTTGATAAATACTCCATACGGCGCATGGGTTTTGTTGGACGCGGTTGCTTGCTGGGGCTTTTATTCATATGATAAGAAGGTTGAGATAGTGTTTTTAAGACCAACGCTGACGTGGAAAAATATTGCTTTCTTTCGTAGCCTTTTTCCTCCTAGGACTCTTTCTTCCGGCTCCCTTTTCCCTTGGCCCTTTCCCCCGATCCCCCTTATTTCATAGATGGACTGGTCGTTCACTATGTCGTGTGCAATGCAAGTCGCTGTCTGTGGCGCGATAAGGGCTTGATGCAGGCTCAGTCAAGGGCCACTTGAGGGGCAGGGACAAAGGAAGAATAATGCCAAGGACAAGACTAAGGACGAGGTAAGGCAAACCAGAGCTAAGCGGGAGAATTTATTGGTGGACAAAAAAGTATGCAAGGAGGTGACTTATGGTAAAAATTCGGGTTGTTCAGGGTGATATCTGTGATTTTGACGGGGACGCCATTGTGAACGCCGCCAATAATACACTGTTGGGAGGTGGTGGTGTCGACGGGGCTATTCATAGAAGGGCAGGTGGCGAGCTTTTGGAAGAATGCAAACAGGTCGGTCCTTGCCCAACTGGGGAAGCACGCATTACCAGGGGGTATAAATTACCAGCGCGGTGGGTGGTTCATACGGTTGGGCCGGTCTGGAGGGGCGGCGAGAAGAACGAGGCAGGTCAATTGGAAGCAGCTTATGCCAATTCTCTCAGGCTTGCTTATGAGGCCGGAGCACGCAGTATTGCTTTTCCTGCCATATCAACTGGCGCATACGGGTTTCCCAAAGAACAGGCAACAGGTATCGCTGTTCAGGCGGTCAAAGAGTTTTTAGGGTGCCATCCTTACATGGAGATCGTTTTTGTTTGCTTCTCGGAAGACGACGCCCGCCTATATAGAAAGACCCTCGAAATGTGAAATAACCAGAGCTATTTTTGAGCACTTATCCAAGGCGCTGATTTTTTTGAACGCTACTGCCCACACCGCAGTCATCCCTGCTTAATAGCTTGAGAAAAATCGGCATGGGAACTTTT
>CAZYJQ010000110.1:0-4457 GCA_964647835.1 uncultured Desulfovibrio sp.
TAAAGAATGTTTCGCCGACAACCCTCAAGTAACGGTTGAACCTTTTTCAGGACTGTTGGTTGATTACGCCGACCGCAAAAACTGCCGAGTTTTATTGCGAGGCCTGCGCGCTGTGTCCGATTTCGAATATGAATTTCAGCTTGCCCTCATGAACAGAAAGCTCAAAAAACATATTCAAACGGTTTTTCTAATGACCGACTACCAGTGGCTTTACATCAGCTCAACCATTGTTAAGGCGGCGGCTAAGCTGGGGGGCGATATCCGCACCATGGTCCCCCCTAACGTCTATATAGCCTTGCGCGAACGCTACGGCTACCCCTACCCCTTAGCCACGCCCGTCCCCGCTGTTTCTGATGATGATGAACATGACGAGCCGGAAATACCCCGTTAGAGAGTCCTGCTACGAGGCCTTTATGAAGGTTAACCAAGAAATTACTAACACACCGGAGTTCACCTGAGCTCACCCAACGTCACCCGACTTCAACGGACTTCGACGGGGACTTTTAAAAGCTATCAAGCAAACAAATGAGTAAAAACGAGTAAGCAAGTAACGAACTATAATAATTGAAAAAGAAATAGCGTTTGCCAAGAACAGCATTGGCGTATTCTCCAAACGCCTTGAGCAAACCAAGACACTTACGCCACCCATCCACTTTTATCCCCATTAGCCACACCCCCTATGTCAACAACACCTTCAACCGCACAACAGCTTTCGCCATCAAAACAGCGAGTTATCTGCATTCTTGGCCCCACCGGCGCAGGAAAAACAGCGGCCTCCTTGGGCCTTGCCACAGCCGCCAACGGCGTCATAGTGAATATCGATTCCCGTCAGGTCTATGCGGATTTTCCCATTATTACCGCCCAGCCCACTCCCCAAGAACAAATGGTGGTTCCCCATTATCTCTATGGCTTCTTGCCGACAACCCAAAGCATCAGCGCTGGAGAATACGCAAGGCAAGCAAGTCACTGCATGGATGAGCAAATCACGCAAAAAAAACTTCCCATCCTCGTGGGCGGCACGGGACTCTTCATCCGCACGCTTTTTTCTGGCATCGCTCCTATCCCTGACACTCCCTCGGAAATTCGTGTCCATTGGCAAGAAGAGCTTGCCAAACAAGGCTCCCCAACCCTACACGCGAAACTATCCTTAATTGACCCTGCCTATGCGCAAAAAATCCATCCCAACGACAAACAACGGGTCACGAGAGCTCTCGAAGTTTTTGAGAACACTGGAAAACCCTTCACCTGGTGGCATGAACAACCCATGACACCTTCGCCTTACGAACCGTTTTTTATTGGGATAAAGCGCTCGTTGGACGAACTTACGCCACGGCTTGAGCAAAGAATAATACAGATGGTTGAAATGGGAGCCCTAGAGGAAGCCCAGCGGGCGTTTAGCTTATGCAAGGACGCTGGCGCACCCGGTTGGACAGGTATTGGATGCGCCGAACTTTACGCTTATATCACAGGACAGATGCCCCTTGACGAAGCCATGACCCACTGGTTGAAAAACACACGGGCCTATGCCAAGCGCCAGCTCACTTGGTTTAACTCCCAAAAAGATATCCACTGGTTTACGCCTGACAAGGACAACGCCATCATAGAGCGCTGTCTTAACTGGCTGAATTCACCTCAAGAATAAATTTTTTATGGGCTTAACGGCAAATGAAGGCCTTCTGAATGACAATTGGCAGTCAGAATACCAAGAAAGCCTCTACTGATGTCCCTGAGGACAGGGGAAAAACACCCTAAAAAAGAATCAAAAAACTTAAAGCCCCCCTCGCCAGCCATAAGACCACCTCCCTCCCCAAAGCCTCAGCAAAAAAGCCATCTCCCAAGCTTCCGCTCTTCTGCCTTTTTGCCGATTTTCTTCCTTACCCCCGCTTTTGCCACTTTTTGCCCTGCTTTGCCCGATTTTACCAGATTTTACCCGGTTTTCCCTCAATGCATTTTTCTGCGGGTTTTATGTGATGGTTTTTCTGCGGCATTGTTTGGCTTATAAAAATCACGAAAGAAGTCCTAAGGCTTGCAAGTCCTTAATTATACAGTCGGCAGCACGATTAACGCCACCGGGAGCGCCAAGTTTTTCACGCAAGAGGGAAAATTTTTGGAGTGTCTCCTTTCGAATGACGGCCTTATCACCGGGAAAGAGCATTTCCAATGCCTTAGCCGCCAAAGGTTCGGGGTCGCACTTTTCCTGGATGCATTCGGGAATAACCTCTTCCTGCATTATCAGGTTTGCCAAGCTAATATAGGGAATGCTCAAAACGGTTTTAGCAAGCCTATACGTAAGCGGAGACACCTTGTAACAGGCAATGGTTGGAACGCCGGCAATGGCGCTTTCCAAGGTAACGGTGCCAGAGGCCGCCATAAGCAGTTCGCATTGGCGCATGGCCGCCCAACGATTTTCAGGCACTGTTATCTCCAAGGGCACGCTTACGCCCCAGTGAGATCGCAAAAAGCTCTCTTCCATATTAGGCGCCATAAAGCACGAAAATTTTAAGCGCGGATTAACATCCAGCATATGCCTCGCGGCTCCGCCAAAGGCGGGCATGAGGCTTTGAATTTCTTTTTTGCGGCTACCCGGTAAAAAAGCGATGTGATGCTCTTGGGGCTCAATATGGGCTATTGACGGATAATCAACAATATCAATAAGAGGGTTACCCACATAGTCGATGTCCATGCCGAACTGCTTATAAAAATCCACCTCGAAGGGAAGGATAGAAATAAGCTTACGCACATGTTTTTGAATGAAACGCGCTCTCCCTTTGCGCCACGCCCAAGCCTTGGGACTAATATAATAGTACACAGGGATAGCCAATTTTCGGGCGACTTTAATCACTCGAAAATGAAAGGAGGGCGCATCAATCACGACAATGGCTGAGGGTTTAAGCTCGGTCAGCTTTTCTTCTATGCGCTGAAGGAGCTTGAGAATGCGGGGCAACTGCCCCAAAACTTCGGTAAAGCCCATAACCGAAAGCTCGTTGATATGGAAAAACGTCTCAACGCCTGCATCTTGCATGGCCTCGCCCCCCATACCAACCAAACGCATGTCAGGCCGTTCTTTCAGTAAGGCAGTGGCAAGCTTAGAACCATGCAAATCGCCAGACAATTCGCCAGCGCTCATCCATATACAACCACTCATAGAATTTCCTTGGTCAAATGTGTTGGCTTCGTATTTATAACACTCGCCACTATCCTGTAACCTTTATAATTTGGCGCGTACAAGAGCAATGATGGGCAAATCTACGGCTTCACCACAGAGAAGCGCCAATAAAGGCTCTTTATTTCAGTGATTCCTGATTGTAAAAGCTATCTTCATTCGGGGTTCTTTACCTGGGGAAAATGCTTACTTGTTTTTCTCATGAAGCCTTGCCCCACAGGCCCCTCATAAAAGAAACTGAGCCATACGCCCGCTGCAAGGGTGTTTTTATGCGAACAAAGGTGTTTTGCCATAAGAGCACACAGACGGCAAGGAGGAGTTTTGTCCCCAAAAAACTCCTAATAAGAAGGCTGGTCTATAAAAGACAAAGGCCAGCGTAACACTGGCCTTTATACTCTATGAGGATTATTTAAGTAAAAAGTCTCGATAAATGTAGTCCCGCAAAGCTTGTGCCCAAGGACGGGGGGTAATCCCTGTCATTTTTGTAAATCTGCCTGTATCAAGGACAGAATAGGCTGGGCGAACGGCCTTTTGAGGATATTCCGAAGAGGTAATGGGGTGCACCGCGCAAGCGACTTCAGCCAAACGAGCGGCCTCTCCTGCGAAATCACACCAACTGGCGACCCCGCTGTTCACCACATGAAAAACACCATTGGCATCGGCCTCCACAAGGCTTAAGGAATGCTCTGCTAAATCAATGGTATAGGTTGGCGATCCAATTTGGTCGTGCACAACATTCAAGCTGTTGCGTCTATTACATAAATCTAAAATAGTCGAAATAAAATTCTTTTTACCACTGCCAAAAAGCCATGCCGTGCGGATAATGGTATACTTCTCAAGACCGCTATCCACAATGGCTTCTTCACCCTCAAGTTTCGTGCGTCCGTAAACGCTTAAAGGGTTCGGCTCGTCTGTTTCCCTATAGGGAACATGCCCTTTGCCATCAAAAACAAAGTCGGTGCTATAATGGACAAGGCGGCTTCCATGTTCTTTCACCACCCGCGCCACAATGGCCGGATACGTGCGGTTTATCATCGTGGTGCCTTCCACGTCTTCTTCGGCTTGGTCAACTTGCGTGTAGCCAATGGTATTAAAAACAACATCAGGATCAAATTTCGTTATAAGCGAGGCAAGCTCTTGGCTCAAATCAACTTTGCTCAAGTCTGTTTTACGCGAGATTCCGCCACTCTCCACTTCCCAACCAGCCCGAACGAGCGTCTCTACAAGGGCTTTCCCCAATAGACCGCCTGTTCCTCCCAATATAAGGGCTTTTGACATCGCTGGCATATATAAG
>CAZYJQ010000111.1:0-4329 GCA_964647835.1 uncultured Desulfovibrio sp.
ATTGTATTGGTGCGGAGTAACTCATGCTTGATTTTATTAGGGGCAGTTCCGGCTCTTTTGTCACAAAAATTATCTTTGGCGTTATCATCTTGGTGTTTATCTTCTGGGGTGTTGGAAACTATTCGTCTGTGGGGCAGCATGCCGTCGCCACGGTAAACGGTGAGCAAATTACCACTGTAGAATTTCATAAAGTCATCAATAACGCCTTGCGCAATAATGACACGGCGAATTTTCGCGGCGACAAAGCCGCCTTTGATGCTTTTAAACTCCAAAACCTTAACCGAATGATCCTGCAAACCTTGGTGAAGCAGGAAGCCGATAAGTTAGGTGTTTTGGTTACCCCTCAAGAGCTCCAGCACGTTATCGTTACCATCCCCGCTTTTTTGGATGAGAACGGTAAATTCAGCAAAGAACGTTATCAGGCCGTCTTGCAGCAAGGTCAACTGACCGCCGGACAATTTGAAAAAGAAATAATGGATCAGCTGTTAATGGAAAAACTCATGAGCTATGTGGCCATGGGAGTTTCAGTGACAGAAGACGAAGTATTGCATTATTTCAATTTTATTCGTGAAGAACGTATCGCTGAGTATATTCTTTTCCCCCTTACTGACTACACCAAAGCCGCAAAGCCCGAAGAAGAGGCTATTGTTGCTTATTATGAAGCCAACAAAGACGCTTTCGCCTTGCCCGCTCGTGTGCAGTATGAGTACATCTTGGTTTCTCCTGATGCGCTTGCGGCGTCTTATTCCATTGATGACGCGGCGGCTAGGGCTGAATACGACAGCCATGTGTCTGATTATACGGCTCCCCTGGAGTACAACTTGCGCATGATAGTGCTTGATGTTCCCACGGGCGAAGGCCAGGAAAAAGCTGTCGCTTTGAGACAGGGTATTACAGAACGTTTGGAAAAAGGCGAAAAATTCGCCGACCTTGCCAAAGAACTTTCTGTCGCGCCTGAGTCTCAGGAAAACGGCGGTTCCCTTGGTTGGGTTAAAGAGCCTGATCTGCAGTCGGATCTCGCTCAGCTTTTGGCTGGTCTACAGGTGGGCGATGTTTCGCCCCCACGCCAAGTAGAAGGGCGCTGGTATGTTTTCATGATTGAGGACAAAAAAGAAGCCAAGCAAGTTCCCTTTGAAGAGGCCAAAGAGGAAATAACTCTTTACCTCGCTCAACAAAAGGCGGCTGATGAATTTGTCGCTCTGCAAAACAAGGCCGATGAAGGTTTGCGCGACGGTTTGGACTTTGATGGTCTGAGCGCAGCCCTTGGAGTGGCAAAACAGCAGACTGAATTACTTCCCATAGAAGAAGCGGACACCATCCTCGGTCTTTCTGACGATTCCAAGGCGAACCTCTTAAACGTTCAGGGTGGAAGGCCAGCTCCGGCAACTCTTGATACTGCCAATGGCTTTGCCCTTGTTTTTGTAAAAGAACGCATTGACTCTTCTATTCCTGAGATTGATACCTTGCGCAAAGAGATTGTTGATAGCTTGGTTAAAGAGCTTTCCCTCCAGTTGGCGCAGGCTGATGCTGAAAAATGCATTCAAAGCCTTGAAAACAATGTTATGGCGGCCGAGTACGCCGTAAAAGCCGTAAATGGTCGTAAGGTTAACCGCCTTACGCCGCAGTTTCCTCCTCTTAAGGGTGAAGCTACCACACTCGTTGCCGCGCTTTTTTCACAAGGTAAAGGCGTTTGGCTGGAAAAGCCCTATGTGCTGGATGAGGGGGTTGTTGTGGCTCGGGTGAAGAGCATTATTGCCGCACCTCAAACCGAATGGGAAGAAATGTCCGGTATTTTGAGCAACGCTCTGCTCCAGAGCAAGCGCGATACCTACATCCAAACCTATATGGAACAACTTACGGAAAAAGCAAAAATTGAAACGAACGAATCGGTTTTAGAAAACATGTCCTTTTCATAACTGACAACAAGTGGCTATCGTATCAGATAGCCACTTTTATATGAGCCTTCAGGGGTGTTGGGAGGAACATATTATGCGCCCAGTTATAGTAACTTTCATTGTATTTATTTTGAACTTTGCCGCTCCGGCTTATGCCGATAGCTCTAAGGTCGCGACTCCTGATAAGAAACTGAGCATTGGGTTTATCTATGTCTCCCCTGTGGCGACAGAAGGTTTCTCTTATTCTCACGATATCGCGCGAGTGGCCCTTGGTAAAAAACCTAACATAACCACCTTCTATGTTGATAATATCTCCGAAGGGGCGGACGCCGAAGAAGTTATGGCTGAAATGGCTCGTAATAAGACTGATATCATTATCGCGACCAGCTATGGCTTTATGGACGCTACGGAAATCGTTTCCAAACAGTTTCCCGAACAGGTTTTTCTCCACTGCTCCGGCGATAAAGTTGGCCCTAACCTTAGTAGCTTCTTCGGGCGCATCTATCAGGCGCGCTATTTGACTGGCATGACAGCGGGGCTTATGACTTCCAGTAATATCATCGGGTATGTCGCCGCCTATCCCATCCCCGAAGTCGTTAGAGGTATTAACGCCTTCACCCTTGGAGTCCAGGCTGTTAATCCTAAGGCGCAGGTCAATGTTATTTGGACGCGCACTTGGTATGACCCTGTTGTTGAGGGTGAAGCGACCCTTAAGGTTATTGAGAGCGGTGCGGATGTTGTTACACAGCACCAGGATTCCTTTGCTGTTCAGTGCAGAGCGGCGGAGAAGGGCGTTTACACCATTGGCTACCATTCGGACATGTCCCACTTGAGTAAAGATAAACACTTGGTTTCCGCCATATGGAACTGGTTACCCTTTTACGAGAAGGTTGTCGAAAATGTTCAGGCGGGCACATGGGAATCGGGTTCTTTTTTCTACGATATAAAGGCAGGAGTGGTGGATATCTCGGAATTTGGCAAGGCCGTTCCTCAAAATGTTCGCGAGCAGGTTCTTAAGCGTCGCCAAGAGCTTATTGACGGTTCTTATGTGGTTTTTAGCGGACCTGTTGTGGATACCGATGGGGAAATAATCGTTCCCGCGGGAGAAGTTTTACCCGACGAAAAATTGTTTTCCGTGGATTGGTTTGTTAAAGGCATTGTTCAGGTAGATAACTAATAATTGAATACTGCCCTTGTTTTTTCTATGACAAAAAAGAGCCCGCAGTCGGGCTCTTTTTTGTCATAGAAACGCCATATGGGACAGTTTCTGGATATCAGTCAACGGCGTATCTTTTGGTTATTCTGCGAGATATGATGGCCTGAACAGCTTCCCCCCTGAAAAAATATTTTCTCAACAGAGTATGCTTGCATTCTGAGATGTCGTGGGTGTTTGGGGGGAAATACAGCAAAACACCATGAAAACAACTGACGTAGGCGCTTTAAGGCTAACGGAGCCCATGGCAGTGTATTTGACAAGGCCAATGAGGAGCAGGTACCATGCCTCACTAATATTGTGTATGAGGTTATTCTATGCGATTTAAAACTGAATTGTTTGCTCATTTTGTGTATAGTCAAAAGCTCTCTTACGAAGAACTGCTAGTAAAAGAAGAGTCTTTTCAGGAAGCCTTGACACAAATATTAACCGATGCGGAAGCGCAGTTTATCAACTTTACCCCTTTGGGAGATACGCTTCGCGTTCAGTGTGTCCTTGAAGCCCATGGGGAGTCTCTTTTTCAGGAAATTTGTGAAGCAATAGCCCCCCTGATGGACGAGACCCTTGAGGGGCGCTTGCTCTTTGTAGATAAAGAGCTCGATATCCTTGCCATCTACTGCCTTGCCCAGAAAAAATGGCAAGAAAGTATCATTCAAGTCCCTGTGGCTGGGCCCATTGGCGCAAAGCTACGCAAGAAAACCATAAAACAGTAGATATGGGCTTTTGCCATACATAACCTTCTATGAATCATCTTGGGTTGGGAGCATCTTCAGATAATAAGTTGCAGTAGTTCTCTCGTACCCCTTAGATTCGTGGACTCCCTCAGTCGCTCTAAATCTTTGGCTTAATTATTCACCCATTACCCTAGCTGGTTCAAAGGCTTTCTATGAAAGATAGAGGGTAGATATCGAGCACAGTGTCGCTCATTCGTACCCTTCATGTGCTGTGTTCATGTATGCTCTTGCCAATGAAATCTCTTTGTAGGGTAAATTCCTGTGGCTCCTCAATGGTGATTGTTGAAAGTGATGTCTTGTGAAGTAACAACTGCCTGCAGAGACTACTTTCAGCAGGAAACAATAGGTAATGCCTCTTTCCATGTAAGGGTTCCTCTTTCAATCTACCGTTCCTTGCTCTTTGTTAGCAATTTCCTTTGGCAATTAATTAGCGAAAAGACTGGACTTCGGTGTGGTAAATGGGTAAATAAAATGGCTTGGATGAATT
>CAZYJQ010000112.1:0-4321 GCA_964647835.1 uncultured Desulfovibrio sp.
CCCCGTTTGCTCGAAAGCTTCCCCCATTCTTGCACTTTCTCTATGCAAATAATTCATTATCAAGTATATTAGCTAAATGTATTGTTTAAATGTCCGATGATACGGTATCAAACCATATATTATTTTTATTCTATATAGCTTAGGGGGAGATTATGAAGTTGCTCTGGAAGTTGTCCTTACCACAAATGGCGGTTGCCGTTCTACTTGGCGTTGTTTCTTACGGTGTCCTCACCAATTCCTTTGGCTCCATGCGCGAGCGCTATGTGACGGATATGGTAAGCACGGAATTTAAAAATATCGCCGTAAGCATTGAATCCGGCTCACAGCTCGCCGTTGATATGTCGGCACTATTCGCCCAATCGCCCGAAATTTCAGCGGCCTATGCCCTTGCCGCCCAAGGGGATATCAATGACGAATATTCCCCAAGCTCCCAAGCCGCTCGTGAAAAACTTCGTCGCGACCTCGCGCCAATCTTGGATAATTTTAAGAACTTCTCTCAAAGCGGAGCCCTTAAGCTTCATTACCACCTTCCCAATGGCTATAGTTTAGTGCGTTTATGGCGCGATAAACAAACCAAGGTTAACGGTCAGGATGTAGATATTTCGGACGACCTTTCCACCTTTCGCCCCACGGTCATGGAGGTCAATAAAACCCACAAAGCCGTTAAAGGGATAGAGCTGGGAAGCGGCGGTCTTGCCTTGCGCGGTGTGGTCCCTGTTACTGACGCCACAGGAGCCCATCTGGGTTCTGTGGAAGTCCTCCAAGACTTCCAGCCTATTTTAGACGCTGCCGTGAGCGAAGGACAAAGCGAACTAGCCTTGTACCTCAACAAAGAAAAACTTGAAATCGCCACTGAGCTGCAAAACCCTCAGAAGAATCCCCTTTTGGGAAATTTTGTGACAGTCGTGGCCTTTAAAGACGAAAGATACACCAAGGCTCTTACTCCCGAGCTTCTTGAATTGGGCAAAACTGAGCGTCAGGCCAGAGAATTTGACGGATTTACCCTTTCAACTATGCCTATCCTTGACTACAAAGGGGAACAAGTCGGGGTGCTGGTATACTCTATGGAAACGAGCATCATTACCGAGGTTGCCAACAGGGCTATCTTTGGAATGCTTGGCCTTGTGGGGAGTATGATCGTTGCCCTTCTGGCTGTCCTGTTCTTTGTAGTACGCAAATCAGTGGTTCGGCCGCTGGACACCATGAAAAATGAAATGCAACGCATAGCCGCTGGTTGGGGAGACATGGGTGTTGAGGGCGCTCAAGGCACGGTTGACGAGATTGGGCAGGTAAACCGACTTTTCGGTGCCTTCACTCAAAAACTTGATAATGTCCTTGAAGAGGCCAACGGCTATATCGCCATGCTCAATAACGTGCCAGACCCTATTTTTATGGTGGATAAAGATTTCCATATTGTCAAAGCGAACGATGCCATGCTTAAAGCCTTCAACCTGACAGAAGAATCCCTTGGTAAAACGCTATGTCACCAAGTCATGCAATCCTCTTTATGTGGGTCGGAAAACTGCCCTGTGGCACAGGCCAAAATTCAGCAAGGCCACGTTGAGGGTGATATTTTTGAAGTTACACTCCATGGGCGAAGTCTCCCGGACTTTGTTAAACCCACAAGCGGCCAGATAACCGATAAACAAGGAAATATTTCCGGTTACGTTACCGTTGTCAGCGTAGTGACAAGCCTTGTTAATTCAGAAAAAGCAATAAACGACCAGCTCGAAAGAGCTCAAGGCGTCAACAACACTATTCGTGAAGCTTCTGTGAAACTTTCACAGGCAGCGCATGACTTTGAACAACAATTTAACGAAGTTCAAAGCTCAACCCTCTCTCAAAGCTCACATATGACGGAAATTGGCACCGCCCTTGAGCAAATGAACGAAAGCATTCACCTCATAGCGCGCCGTTCTTCGGAGACCGCTGATCAATCTTCCCTTGCCAGAGAAAAAGCCCAAGATGGCGCCCATATCGTAGCCGAATCGGTCAAAGCCATTATCGAGGTGCAAGAAGGAGCCAACCTCGTTAAGGGCTCCATGGAAGAACTTAATGAATACGCTCAGGGAACAGGGGTTATTATTCGAACCATTAGCGATATCGCCGACCAGACTAACCTCCTGGCGCTTAACGCCGCCATTGAGGCCGCCAGAGCAGGCGAAGCCGGCCGAGGCTTTGCCGTTGTTGCCGATGAAGTGCGAAAACTCGCCGAAAGCACCATGCAAGCCACCATTGAGGTAAACAAGTCCATAACCAGCATTCAACAAGGTGCCGAAAACTCACGGGAACGGGTTGAGACCGTAACCACTGTCATCGAACGGGCTAATCGGTTGGCAGGTGAATCCGGTCAGGCTCTCGCGGAAATAGTGAGCCTTATGGGCGCGGCGGCTGACCAGATAACAGAAGTTGCCAGCGCAGTAGAAGAACAGTCCGCCACCAGCGCTGAGATTAATCAGACCATCGACAACGTGACCCACGTTAGCCAAAGCGTTGTGAAAACCATTACGGAATCAGCCGAAGGAATGCGAGAACTGTCTCAACTTGCGAGAACCTTGAATAATCTTGCTCAGTAAAAAGATTCGCTTGCACCATTTGGCGGCTGGCGCTAAGAACACCTTCACGGCGGGACAGCAAGGCAAACGAGCCTCATGGCGAGGCCCACACAGCGATCAGTCAAAGTAAACGACTAAAAAAGGCTTCTCCCACGAGCGGGGGAAGCCTTTTTGGATAACGACATTTTTCATGAGTATTATGGGCCCCAGACTGGACAAACCCCACCACAAGAAGGTAAGGCAAAGATACTTCCGTGGTATGGGGCGCAAGAGCCTAAAGCCATGAGCCCCGACGTGGACGACAATCTCTTTTGAGCCTTACAAACAGTAATAATCAGCCCTAACCAACAACAATGACACCCTTAGCCAATGGACGCCGTATGATGGTACAATCCGCAATCTCCCTTAAGCCCTTCAACACCTTTGGCATAGAGGCCACCGCCGAACATTATGCCAAAGTAACCAGTGTCGAAGATGTCCGCCAGGCTCTCGCCTGGGCCCAAGAACAAAAACTGCCCGTTTTTATATTAGGCGGAGGAAGCAATATTCTTTTTCAGGAAAACATCCATGGTCTTGTCATTCACATGGGCCTTCTGGGTATCGACGAAGAAATTCTCGATGAAAACCGAAGCCTCATGACCATAGCCGCTGGCGAAGATTGGTCCCAAACAGCCTGGTGGGCCGCAAGCCATGGATTTGGAGGCATTGAAAATCTCTACCTTATTCCAGGTTCCGCAGGGGCCGCCGCTGTGCAAAACATTGGGGCTTACGGCGTAGAGCTATGCGATGTTTGCCACCACGTTACCGCCCTGAACCGCGCCACGGGAGAGATTCATACCCTCGCCGCCAAAGACTGCCAATTCGGCTATCGCGAAAGCCTCTTTAAACACCAAGCCAACCAATGGATTGTACTGAGCGTGACCCTTGAACTGAATAAAAAGGCACCCCTGAAAACCAGCTACGGCGCCTTGCAAGAGACCCTTAAGGAGCGGTGCCAAGGGGCTCCTTGTTTTACCGACGTGGCCCTTGCCGTGGCCTCCATTCGAGAGTCAAAACTCCCTTCGCCTGAAAGCATAGGTAGCGCCGGAAGTTTCTTTAAAAACCCCGTTGTCAGCCCTGATTGCCACGCCTCGCTCATAAAGCAACACCCCAAAATGCCAGCCTTCGCATTGCCCAGCGGCGATTATAAACTCTCGGCCTCATGGCTTTTAGACACAGCCGGCTGGAAAAAGAAAGACAGCCCGACGGTGGCCTGCTATCCGCTTCAACCCCTCGTTATCACCAACAAAGGTGGCGCCACAGGCAAAGAAATTGTGGAGTTTTCACAGGCCATTCAACAGGACATCGCCCAACGCTTTGCCATTAGCCTTGAGCGCGAAGTGGTTATCTATCCTCCCTTGTAAGGTTCCATTGCCAATAAAGTTCCAACAAGGTACATTCTCTACTCAACCAGAAAGGATATATATGAACGCCAAACCTGTTTTTCCCTTCCTTCGCACACTGTTATTTTTCGTCATCGTCGTGAGCTTTGCCACCTTTTCCAGCGTATCTTTGGCAGGGCAACAAACCATTAAAGCCGAAGTTATACGGGTTATCGACGGTCTCACCCTGTTCGTGAAAAGCCCTGAATCCGGCAAAGAATATACAGTGAAGCTGTATGGCATAGAGGCTCAGCCCATGCCCGAATCGAAATATGAAACACCCCCGCCCTTTGCCCAAAAAGCTAAGGAAATGACTGAGAAACTCGTGGAAATGTCAACAAGCAT
>CAZYJQ010000113.1:0-4299 GCA_964647835.1 uncultured Desulfovibrio sp.
CAGAAGGCGTTCATGAAGAAGCCATTTCATACGATACCTATGAAAGAGGCGCTTTAGCCACTATTTTTTCCTCGCAAGTAGAAGCAGGTAAGGGTCTTGGCGGGTTTAAGTCCGCTGGTATCATTAGTATTCCTTCTTCTTATGCTTTTGAGGGATTGCGTGTTGTTGAGGTTGATAACGCCGCAAACGCACCCTTTATTTTAAAGGGTGCCTATGTGGGCATTGATACCAACGCCACCCAGCCTGTTTCAGGTGAATATTTCGCTCTTCTTCTCCCCTATGAGGGTGTTGTTCTGAAAAAAGTGTTTATCAGCGCTCAGTCCGGCACCTTGCTTTTGCGCTCTGATAATACTGAATATCCCGAAACGAGCCTCCCTTTGACCGACTATAAAGAGTATATGGTTGGCAAAATTGCTTGGGTTATGCAAAAGCTGTAATACCAATACTTTTCCCGCAAGGTCTTTTAGGTAAGAGGCCTTGCTTTTTCACGTCCTTTTCTCTCTACCCGCGTCTTTTTTCCTCGCCTATCCATTGCTTCCTTCCACAATGATATTATAGTATAAACAGGTTCGCTGACTGTGCTTGCTGTTATGACGTATAAAGTTCTCGCTCCTTGCCCTTGCCAGTCGGCAACATGACCTGGTTTATCTGGTTTACTTGGCTTGGCTATCTCAATAGTAGCGTGGCTGAGTGCTTTGAGCCTTGGGTTTATTCTTCAACTGGTCTTCATGACGGGTTGTTTATTGGCTGATTATATATTGAATAGACACTATGAAGATACGCTTTGGTATGGTGGAGAGAAAAATGTGGCTCCAGTGTTGTGAGGTCTTTTTCTACTTCCCTTATTAGCTTATCCATTGAACATACGAGAGTGAAGGTTTTTATGATTTTACCTGTATTACAATATCCCGATTCCAGGCTAGAACGCCTTTCCGTTGAGGTTGAAAAAATAACGCCAGAGATTGTTACACTGGCTGAAAACATGGTTGAAACCATGTACGCGCGTAATGGTATCGGCCTTGCCGCTCCTCAAGTCGGGGAAAATATCCGCCTTATCGTTGTGGATGTTTCAGGCCCAGAAGAGCGCTCTGACCTGATGGTCGTCGTTAACCCTAGATTGGCCTTGTGCGGCACTGAGATAGACAGCGAAGAAGGGTGTCTTTCTGTGCCCGACTATAATGCCAGCGTTGTCCGCTCTGACTTGGTTAAGGTTGAAGGTCTCAAGCTTGATGGAACTCCCTTTTCCTTTGAAGCGGAAGGAATGAAGGCTATTTGTCTTCAGCATGAGTGCGACCATTTGGACGGCAAACTATTCATTGATAAAATCAGCCGCTTAAAGCGCTCCTTGTATGACAAAAAAATTCTCAAAGGAATTAAACGGTAATGTCGGGCAGTGTGGGGCTTTTTGTCTGCGCTTATGTCGCGGTGGTAGAAATCTCATTTGTCTAAGGTGTGATGCTTCCTTGAGGAACACATGCTTACAAGATGGTGCTTTGTAAGCTTTAATTCTGGAAAAGGCCTATGCGTATTCAAAAATCCCGTGTTGTGTTTATGGGCACTCCCCAATTTGCGGCTACCATTTTGGACGAACTTCTCGCTTTTGAGGCTGTAGAAGTGGTGGCGGTGTATACACAGCCAGACAGGCCAGCAGGGCGCGGAAAAAAGTTAAAAGCCTCTGAGGTGAAAGAGCTAGCCCTGGAACATGACTTGCCTGTACACCAGCCTCTCAATTTCGTTTCCTCTGAAGAGGTGGCTCGTCTGTCCGCCTACGACGCCGATTACCTTGTGGTCGCGGCTTACGGAGTTATTTTGCCTCAATCGGTTTTGGACGTTCCCAGACAAATGCCCATTAACGTGCACGCTTCTTTGCTTCCTAAATATCGCGGAGCCGCCCCTATCCAGCGCTCCATCATGGAAGGGGAGATTGTGACGGGGGTGACGATTATGCGCATGGAGGCAGGCCTGGATACTGGCCCCATGCTTATGCAACAAGCCATGGGCATTGATATTAATGAAACAGCCAGCCAACTCCACGATGAGCTTGCCAAGGCTGGGGCTGCCCTTTTGATTGAGTGTTTGACACGGTTACCCAAAGGCAGCGTGCGTCAAATGGCACAAGATGACCGCCTGTCTTCTTACGCGGGGCGTCTTGTTAAAGAAGAGGGAAAAGTTGTCTTTTCTCGCCCTGTCAAAGAGGTGCATGCACATATTCGCGGGGTTACCGAATGGCCAGGTGCCTTTGCTTCACTGCAACGAGAAGGGCAAGAGCCTGTTGTTGTGCGCTTACGGCCCGGTCTGTATCCCTTTTCTGCCCCCTTTGAAGAGGGCACTCCCCCCGGCACTATCGGCGGTGTGAGCGATAATGCTTTATTGGTCGCTTGCGCAGATGGATGGTACGCCTTTACCTGTTTGCGTCCTGCCGGGAAAAAAGACATGGACGGAACTGGTTTTCATAATGGGTATATCGCCAAATACAACGGCGCTTGCTTGGGGTGAGGGGAGGGGCTTTATGCCCTTTTTTCCTAACCTCACCTAATTTACTCAGGGCTCATCCAGCCTAAGCTAGCTTAATCTGGCCTAAATTGGTTTCATCTGGCTTGCGAGCCTGAGTTTTTTAGGTAAAAGGATTGTATGTTTTGGCGCACAGGCTCGTATTCAGCGTTGTGCAGTGTCCGGTATGGTTTATGGTACTGTCTTAGAACACGCAAATACAGACAGCGAATGAAATAGGACTTGTATGGAAAAAAACTCTCCCAGTAAGCAAAGACTTGCCCCCTTTACTTATGTTACGGCTTCTCCGGAAGGTAAAAAACTGGGGTTCATTACTGGTTCCATGGAGTCGCCCCCGCGGAAGCGAATTTTTGTGGGTTTGGTTTCCGCGACGGCCTTGTTACTTTGCATGGTTCTTTTGCTGGGGTGGATTATTCCTTATGTGGGATTTGGCAATATCCATCCGTCTGTCCCCATTGTTACGGGCATAGGTCTTATCGGGGTGTTAGGCACCATTGTTTGGGCCACCCTTGATGTGGTATTGCAAACCATGACAGGCCACCGTTTGCCCGGGGCTTCGCGTCTGCGGGGAATTGGAATAAAAATTTTTCTTCCTGCCATGGAAGTGATTGGGAAACTTTTTGGCTTTTCTGTCCCAGAAGTAAGGCGCTCTTTTATTAAGGTGAGCAATCAGGCGACCCTTGAGTACGCTGGTCTTGTGCCTGCGGAACAGCTTCTCATTCTTATTCCCCACTGCATTCAGCGTGCGGACTGTGATATCCGCATTAACCATCGCATCGAGGCTTGTAAAGAGTGCGGGAAATGCCCCCTGGCTGACATCTTGGCTTTGCGCCGTCATTATGGGGTGCATGTGGCGGTGGCTACGGGGGGGAGCATTGCCAGACGTATTATTGTTCAGTTGAGGCCTAAATTTATTATCGCGGTGGCCTGTGAGCGTGACTTGGCCTCAGGTATTCAAGATGCTTATCCCCAGCCGGTGTTTGGTATTCTTAACAGCCGTCCGGATGGGCCATGCATTAATACCCTTGTCTCAACCTGGCTTTTGGAAGACGCCATTCGTTATTTTCTTACTCCCCAAAATGTCGAGGGCAAAGCAAGGCTCTTTGGTGAGGATAGCGCTGAGTAAATGGCCTTGTTTTGAGAGTCTTTTTCCAATGGAGGACTCCTTTTCCCGGCCCTTTATCTTCTCTGATTGGCCCCTCTCTTAATCCTCTTTAGAATTTATTTACCGTAATCAATTTTTTTGAGCAGAAACCGCTCGTTATAATGCTTCCTCGGGACTACCCTCGCACTCTTCCTGTTAAGAGCGAAGAGCACTGGGCTTAAAGAGTTGTGAGTCATTTCATAGTAGGGCGTGTTCGAGTCATGGGAGAGTCAAGGGAGAGTGGGACACTGGCTCTTACAAAGTTCAGTGGCTTTGAGAGTCATTTGTCTCACCTTCTCTTCTGGGCTCTCTTTGAATGTTTTATCTTTAAGTGAGTAGATTGTGTCAAAAAAATCAAAGCCTCGAATTTCACAAAAATTACCTCCAACATCCCGCTCTCTGGCGGTGAGCGTTGTCCAGAAAGTTCGCTTTGGTCAAGAAGCCGTTCAGGCCGCTTTAGACACCGCCTATTCTCGTTCTTCCCTCCCTTCTGAAAATCGCGGGTTTTGTACCGAGCTTGTTTACGGAACCCTGCGAAAATTCGACCGCCTAGAATTCTTTTTGAGGGCTTTTTTAGAACGTTTCGACTCATTGCCCAAGGAAATGGGAATCGCCCTTTGTGTGGCCTCTTACGAGCTTTTTTA
>CAZYJQ010000114.1:0-4206 GCA_964647835.1 uncultured Desulfovibrio sp.
AAAAGCTGGCCCGTTTTGACGCCACCGTTCCGGGCTATGCCATGCAAGCCGGAAACCTCCACCCTATCACCATTGTGAGAGAAGAAATTTGTCGGGTACTTAACCATCTTGGCTTTGAAACTATTTCTGGCCCTGAGGTCGAAATAGATTTTTATAACTTTGAAGCCTTGAACTTTGGGAAAGACCACCCCGCCCGTGATATGCAAGACACTTTTTTTGTGGAAGGTGGCAATATTTTACGCACCCACACCTCGCCCATGCAGGTCCGCGCCATGCTGGCTCGTAAAAAGCCCCCCCTCGCGGTCATTGCCCCTGGCAAAGTCTATCGCCGCGACTCCGACATCACCCACACCCCCATGTTCCACCAGATAGAGGGGTTGCTCGTTGACAAAAACGTGACCATGACCGACCTGCGCGGCACTCTCACCGCTTTTGTGCGTGAACTGTTTGGCTCCCAGACCAAGGTGCGCTTCCGCCCCAGCTTCTTCCCCTTCACCGAGCCCAGCATTGAAGTTGATATTTCCTGTATCCTCTGCAATGGCAAAGGCGAAGCCAACGGCGAGCCCTGCCGTATTTGTAAGACCACGGGCTGGCTTGAAGTTTTAGGCGCGGGCATGATTCATCCCAACGTTTTTAAAGCGGTGGATTTCCCGGCCGACAGCACAGGTTTTGCCTTTGGCCTCGGCATTGAGCGCTTTACCATGCTCAAATATGGCATAACCGACCTGCGGTTGTTTTTTGAAAACGATATGCGCTTTTTACGCCAGTTTGTATAATCCCTGGCACAATTCTTACTCTTTATTTATGCTTTAGAAATATCTGGAGAAACTCATGTTACTAAGCGTTTCCTGGCTTAAAGAATTCGTCCCCTACGAGGGCACTGTGGAAGATTTGGCAGACCGCCTGACCATGCTGGGACTTGAAGCCGAAGGCATTATACGCCCTTACGAACACCTCGCGCCCTTGGTCGTAGGGCATGTGGTTGAATGCGATCAACACCCTGACGCGGATAAGTTGCGCGTCTGCCGTGTTGATGTGGGTGATGAAGTCCTTGATATCGTTTGCGGCGCCCCTAACGTGGGCAAGGGGCAAAAAGTGGTTGTCATTAAGGTTGGCGCCACCTTACCCGATGGAACCGTCATTAAAAAAGCCAAGCTCAGAGGACAGCCCTCCCATGGTATGATTTGCTCAGAGCGCGAGCTAGGTCTTTCAGAAGACCACGATGGCATCATGGTTCTGGACGACAGCACCGTCCCCGGCACCCCCATCTTAGACGTGCTCCCCCTCGACCGCGAAATCATCGACATTTCCGTAACGCCTAACCGTGGCGATTGCGTTTCTGTCTTGGGTCTTGCTCGTGAAGTTGCCCTTGCCTATGACCTCCCCCTCACCATGCCTTCCGTCACCTTACACGAAATTGACAAAAAAGCTCATGACGCCATTGAGGTAAGCATCACCGACCCCGAGCGTTGCCCCCTCTATTACGGGCGTGTTCTGGAAAACGCCACCACGGGTAAAAGTCCGGCGTGGTTGCGCTATCGCTTAAACGCCTGCGGGGTGCGGAGCATTTCCAACCTCGTTGACATTACCAACTATGTCATGCTTGAGCTGGGCCAGCCCCTTCACGCCTTCGACCTTGATTCCATCGCCCAAAAGCACATCATCGTCAGACCCGCCACCGAGGGCGAAGCCATGGTGACCCTTGACGACCAAAAGCGCGTTCTCGTAGAGGGTGACATTGTCATTGCTGACCCAGAGAAAGGTGTTGGACTTGGCGGTGTTATGGGCGGACTAAACTCGGAAATCACCGAAGCGACCAAACAAGTGTTTTTGGAAGCCGCTGTTTTCGCCCCCTGGCAAATACGCCGCACAGCCCGCCGCCTTGGCATCTCCAGCGAAGCCTCTTTCCGTTTTGAGCGGGGCGTTGACCAATCCGCCACCGAGTTCGCCATGAACAGGGCCACCTCCCTCATGGCGGAAGTGACCGGAGCCTCTGTATACTCAGGTGTGGCCGGGGTTGAATCGCAAAAGGCCGTCGCCCCCAGCATCGACCTTTCCTTAGAGAGCGCCCGAAGCCTCATTGGGGTGCCTTTCACCAAAGAATTCTGCGTTGATACCCTCACCAAGGTGGGCTGTGTGGTAAAAGACGGAACACAAGCCGATTCATGGGTTGTGACTCCCCCCTTCGCCCGCACTGACATCCTTTGCGAAGCGGATCTCATTGAAGAACTCGCCCGAGTGCATGGCGTTGACAATATCCCCACGACCTTGCCCCGCATTTCAAGGGACTTGGAACTTGCCGGAAAACCTCTGCCAAAGCATGACTTTATCACCCAGCTAAAACATTGGGCAGCAGGCAAGGCAGGACTTTTCGAAGCCATTAACTACAGTTTCACCGCGGCGCGCCTCCTTGATCTCTTTGGTCTCCCCACCGAGGATCGCATTTATCTTAAAAACCCCTTGAGCGAAGACCTCAACGTTCTGCGCACGGAACTCGCTCCCGTCCTTGTGGGCGCGGTGGGCAACAGCCTTACCCACGGAGCCAGCTCGGTTCGCCTTTTTGAAATCGGCAGTACCTTCCATGCAGACGCTCAGGAGGAAACTGGCGCGCGGGAAATTCCTCATATTGCCATTGCCCTGTGCGGAAATCATACCGAGCATCCTTGGTCTAACCTCGAAGGCAACCTTGGCTACGCCGATTGCAAAGGTATTGTAACGGCCCTTGCTCATCACGTTGGCATCAATAACCTTGAGTGGAAAGTACTTGCAGAAGGGAAAAAATACCTTTTACCTCACATCGCCATTATCCACGAAGGCAAAGAAATCGGCGCCATCGGCCTTATCGCCCCGACCATAGCCGATTACTTTAATGCCAAAAAAGATATCTGGTACGCTGAACTGGATGTGGATTATCTTTACGAGCACAACGCCCGTCATTCCATACGGTTTACCCCCCTCGCCATTTATCCTCCCGTGCGTCGCGATATCACCTTTATTACCCCCCTTGGTGTTGAGACGGCAGACATTGAAAGGGCCATTGGCGAGCTCAATATTCCCATCCTTGAAAATGTCGCTTTTATTGACATCTATGAACCCCAGAATAAAAACGAGCGGAACCTGACTTTCCGTCTGACCTTCCGCAGTCAGAGCCGCACCCTCAAAGAAGCCGAAGCTGATAAACAGCGTGACAACGTCATTGCGAAACTCAAAGAGCAACTCAAGGTTACGGTCTAAAACACACCTCTGGCACTCGCCTTAACGGCTGGTTTGAGGCTATCACGGCAAATTATTGCGCTGTAAAAGCGGAGTAAAAAAAAGGCCGTTCAACATCAAGCCAAAAGACCAGACTTCCATGAAAAAAGCACCACGCTAATATTCAGCGCGGTGCTTTTTTCATGGGAAACAGCTCATTTCTCGCCTATGCCACTTTTCCATGAAAAATCACAAGGGTAATATAACAAAGCGGAAGACTAATACAAGGAACTTCTAGAAAGGCGAACAATTGGCAAGACAGGCCTATGAAGCCAAAAAATTATTTCTCAAACAGGCGCAAACCATCTTCAACCTGATAAATATGGTCGCGCATGGCTTTTTCAGCCCCTTCGGGGTCGTGCGCCACAATAGCGTCGATTATTTTTTGATGCTCTTCAATAACGTGCCCTGCGAATTCTTTGCTGGGCTTAAGCTGATGCTTGGCATCCGCCAGCATATTGTTCACAAAATCAAGGGTTACCCATAAAATAGGGTTTCCCGTATTTTTGCCCAAAAGCACATGGAACTGCACCTCTGTCTCTGCCCGCACCACCTCTTCATCAGCATGGAAAGCGGCAACGCATTTTTCGTGAACATCCACCAATTCGGCGATTTCTTCATCAGTCATTACCTCAGCGGCCCTGCGAGCAATATAAGGCTCAATAAGTTTTCTGACCTCGGAAATATCCGCCAGTGTAAATTTTTGAAAGTAGAGAAAACTCGCGAAAAAACTGCGCGCCTTCACCCAATCTATTTCGCTAACAATCGGCCCGCCGCCAGCGCCACGCTTAATGGTAACAAAGCCTAAGCCTTCTAAAGCGCGCAAAGCTTCGCGCAAGGTATGCTTGCTCACGTCAAACTGAGCCATAAGGTCTTTTTCACTGGGAAGGGCCTGTCCCGGCTTAAGCTCCCCACGCATAATGGCCGCCCTGATTTGCTGGACTATCTGAATAG
>CAZYJQ010000115.1:0-4147 GCA_964647835.1 uncultured Desulfovibrio sp.
CCCCGCAAAGGGCATCATGCTCTTTGAACCTCATAGTTATATGAATTCTCCTTAGCCCCTGTCCTGGCCTCACATCTCCCTCGGAACATCTTGTTTGTGATGAGTCCAAAAACTGAGATAATTTGCCATTTCATTGCCCTCAAAGCGGAAGATGAGGTAGGCATTTCATCCACTAAAAACACAATCCCCTGTTTTGCACATGACAAAGCAGGGGATTGCCAATTAAACCCACCTTTCACTTCAAGCCCAAAAGACTTGAGTGGAAAGACGTTTTTTGAATAGAGTTTTATCGGAGCAAGGTGTTTTCCACTCCGTCCTTTCCCTTAAACTCCACATCGTACCCCTTTGGAGGAGTGAAGGTGAAGGTCCCTTTATCAAACTGTATGCCAATGCGGTGGTTAGTAAACTCGATAGTATTAACGTTTCCGAAGAAGTCAAAGAGTTTTACTTTTTTAATGAGTCCGCTTTCCTCAACCCATAAAAAGGCTTCGGTTAATGATTGGACTGGCTCATGGGGAAAAAGGTGGAGCTTGATAAGCTGTCCTTCACGGCTTTCCCCTTCGACACTAAACGACTCGTCAATGGGTGTTTGGCCTGTAATGACCTTAATAATATTTCCCGAGTTATCGATGACATCGAGAGGATACTTGTAGGCAAGGAGTTCATCGGGAAAGACGTTCCAAATCTCTTTGGCGGATATAATTAACAGTTCAGGCGCTGGAGAGTTCGTTTTCCAATGCACTAAAAGGGGTTTTTTAAAAAGAAACACCCCTGCCCTTTTTTCAGTATTGCCGCTTTCTTTGTGGTGTAGCTCTTGGGTAAAATCAGCCTCAAGACTCGCCATATTCGCATAATGGCGCTTCACTTGGTCTGTAATAGAAGCACCGTAGGAAGGCGCGGGCAAAAGAGTAAAAGTGAGAAAAAGAAAAAGTAATAAACGAAGTATTTTCATAAAAGTACCTGCGGGGTATGGAAAGAAGTAAAGTGAGAAATGACAGCGCTAGCGCAAAACTGAGCGAGGTTTACTGCCCTCTTGGGGGCCCACTATGCCATCCACTTCCATTTGTTCTATAATACGCGCGGCTTTGTTAAATCCTATGCGAAAACGCCGCTGAATGAGGGAAATAGAGGCTTTCCCCTGTTCGCAAACAAAATCGACAGCTTCAGTGTAAACGGGATCGTCATAAATATCACTCTGCCCGTTACCGCCCGCTTCGCCAGCCGCCGGGCCAAATTCAGCAAAATCAATGTCGAATTTGGGTTTTTGCAATCTCTTCCAATAATCAACAACAGCTTTAACATTTTTATCGTCAACAAAGGCACCATGCATACGCTGAAAGCGCCCGCCACTGGGCTTAAAGAGCATATCACCCTTACCCAGAAGGTGTTCAGCCCCCACGGTATCTAAAATAGTGCGTGAGTCGTGCTTTGAAGTAACTTGGAAGGCTATGCGACAAGGGAAGTTGGCTTTAATAATCCCCGTCACAACGTCAACACTGGGGCGCTGAGTCGCCAAAATAAGGTGTATACCGGCGGCTCTGGCTAACTGAGCCAACCGCACGATGCTTGTTTCAACCTCTTTGGCCGCCGTCAACATAAGGTCAGCCAGTTCGTCAATGATAATTACCAAGTAAGGCATATGCTCCAGCCCTTCCATTTCAGGCAGGGGTTTTTGAGCATGTTCTTTTATTTTTGCATTATAGTCAGTAATATTACGAACTTGGGCTTTGGCAAGAATGGTATACCGTTGGTCCATCTCGCGCACAGCCCAGTCCAAGGCGTTTTTAGCCAGTTGCATTTCAGTCACAACCGGGTGAACCAAGTGAGGCAAATCAGCGTAAATAGCCATTTCTACTCGTTTGGGGTCTACCAGCAACAGGCGTACTTCATCGGGGGTGGACTTATAAAGCAGAGAAAGAATAATGGAGTTGATGCCTACGCTCTTCCCCGCCCCTGTGGCTCCTGCCACAAGAAGGTGAGGCATGGTGGCTAAGTCTGCCACCGTAGGGTGCCCTGCGATATCTTTGCCTAAGGCGATGGAGAGGAATGACTTGGATTTGGCAAAGGTTTCAGAAGACAAAATTTGCCGCAAACACACGACTTCACGTTGTTCGTTGGGAATTTCGATGCCTACGGTGTCTGTGCCCGGAACCGGGGCTTGAATGCGCACAGCAACGGCCTTAAGTGCCAAGGCCAAGTCATCGCTTAAATTGGCAATGCGGGCTACTCGAACCCCTGGAGCGGGTCGAACTTCAAACATAGTTACCACAGGCCCCGGAGTGATACCCACAAGTTCCCCTTGAATGCCAAAGTCGGTCAGGCATGTCATTAAATCTTGCGCTTTAGATTCAAGCACCGCATAGGGCGTTTTTGAGCCAGAATGCGGAACAGCTTCAAGCAACGATAAGGGAGGCAAAGGAAGTCGCGCTTTTTTGCGGACGGGCGGATTTTTATCATCGGCGGTTTGAGAAGGTGCTACCGATTCTATCACAGAATCGAGAGCTTTATCTCTAATAGGTATGGCGTTACCCTGCCCTGCCGTCTTGGTGTCTTGGGAGGCATGGGAATGGGAACCAGAGTTTACTGAGCCAGAGTCCAAGGACTCGGCTTCTCGACCTACGGAACCTGAGTCCACGGCGTCAGATATCGCTGGGTCTCCGTCATGAACGTCCCCCTGGGAAGAAAGGGTCTCCTTAAGGGTGGCAGTGCCATTATTGCGCCCCTGACTCGCTTCATCCTGCATACTGGGGGGTACCAAAAGGTCGTGAGAAAACTGGACGGAACTATCAGTACCTTGTTCTTGAATGCTGGTTTCATAGTTCTCTAAAATAGACAACAAGGGATCCGTTTGTGCCGCTTTGGGGGGGTGTGTCTGATGAGTTTGTTGGACTACAGAGAAATCAGGACGCAGGGTTTCATCGGGTGTCGATGCATTTTCACCATGTTCAAACGCATCAACCCAAGGAGGCAAATCAAGTTCATCTGAAGAATCAGACGACAAAGAATCGGAGCTTGAAGAACGAGATTCAAAGGAGTCGGGCGCAGAAAATTCCGTCCCTTCGGACAGATACAGTGGGTCATGTGAAGTTTCTTTTTTGGTAGGGAAAAGTGATTTGAAGAAGCCCTTTTTTTCCTCTAAAGCGCCGTCATCCATGGCGATGTCAAAGGAGAACCCTTGGTCTTCACCCGTTTCATTGCCCGTGTTGTCGCCAATTGCATTATTATGAACGGCAGCTTGGCTACTAGGGGATTGCGCGGCGTTATAAGCAGACTCAGAGCCTAGGCCACGAGTCGCTGGCAAGGTGCCCTCTCTTGCCCTTTGGCCAAAAACTTCACCCGAGACGTCACCAGAAAGTTCACTTGAACCTTCACCTGACGATTGCAGGGCTTTTCTCCCAAAAAGCGATGAGGGAAGGGAAAAATGACTGGAGTTAGCGCCGTCGCTCTCCAGCTCAATAACTTCTTTATCTTTTTTAGTCTGGTGCTCTTTAATGAGGTCTTCAGCCATTTTAGTGCTGGTCTGAATAAGGAATCGCGCGAACTGAGCCACAACGACCAGCCAAGAAAAACCCACCATAACCTGTACGGAAAAGAGCAGGCATAAAGTCCAGACAAGCCAAGCGCCAGTGGGACTAAGCCAACCTATAAGTCCGTCATAAATACCCCTGCCAAGGATACCGCCGCCATGGTTGGCAACAAGGGTTTGAGCTTGCGCCCCAACGGCTTGAACTTGGGAAATATCTCGTGAAGCACCGACAAAGGAAAGAACGACAAATAACAAGCAAACGCCTGTCCATCGCCACCAGGGCCAAGGGGAAACACCTAGAATTCTTCGCGCGCCTATGAAGCAAAAAAGGCCGGGTACAAGCCACGCGCCAAGGCCACAAAGATCAAAGAGAAAGCCCCCGGCGTAGGAACCGAAAAGCCCCGCTTTATTATAGACAGTTACCTTGCCGCTCAGCACATGGTTTAGCCATGGATCGCGCAAGTCAAAGGTCGCAAGACTCAATATAAAGAGGAGCCCGAGGAAAATACTCAAAAGTCCAATGAGTTCATTCCCAAGCTTAAAACCGTCAGAGGCCTGCTGATTTTTATTCTTTATATTGAGTGCTGACATACCAATAAACGTCTATTCTCGTCCTAAGTA
>CAZYJQ010000116.1:0-4079 GCA_964647835.1 uncultured Desulfovibrio sp.
GGGTAGGTCTTGACCTCGACCCCATTGCCATAGCCAACGCCCTTGAAAACAGGGAGCTGAACAAGGTAGCCCCTGAACTGTTCGCGCTGGACTGCGGCACCCAAGACGATGCCAAAGGGCCCTACGATCTGGTTATCGCCAACATCTTAGCCCAACCCTTGAAAGATATGGCTCCCCGAATTCTCGAGCTCCTTGGCTCTGGTTCACATCGCGGGCATCTCATCCTTTCGGGCATCCTTGAAACACAGGCGCAAGATGTGGCGAAGGTATATACCGCCCTTGGACTGGGTACACCTGAAATTCGCATAAAAGGCGAATGGGCTTCCCTTTATTTCGCTCCGCCATCAGCCTAAAATGCTTCCCATAAAGCAACCACACAGTGACGCCATAGATACAACGAGAACCGTGATGAGCGCTGGGGATATTTAAAATAAGGCCAGATTGAAGGGTAAGAGCATTTTTCAAGCCAAGCGCAAGCATCAGGCAAGGCAGGTATCAAGTAAGACGGGAATCAGGTAAGCGCAGGCATCAGGTAAAACCCGCCGTCCCCGCTGGAGAAAGCACCCCGCAACCAACTGCGCGACGATTGTGAATAGAGAATGCAGTACGCACTTGTACTAAGAAAAAACATCCTTAAGGATTTTTGAATGCACCAAGATGACATTCCCTCTCATCTTCAAGCTCATTTCGGCACCCTTGATAACCCTTTTGTTCTGCACCAAAGGCCCTTTGAACATATCCTTGCTCGCGCGCTGGCCCTCCTTCTGGCTCAGGGGAAAGACCCGGCGAGCCCAGCTATTATTCATCGTCTTACCCACCTCAAGGACAGCCCCGCTGCGGCATCCACATTGGGCAACGAGTCTGGTAACAGGACTAAGGAAGTTGCTCAGGGATATAATAGCAGAGCTGACAACCGATTAAACAACCAAACGGGCAACATAGCTGGCAATATAAGGGATACCGAAATTGACAATGAAACTTGGCACAAGGGGGGTCGAGAAGTCTCTTGGGAGGCTTCCCGAGTTGCTTCGAACTTACTCAACTGTCCTGCCTTTTTCGAGGGATTAGCCAAGCGCCCTGCCTTTGCCTGTGCGCAGTTTTTACAAGCCGTTGCCAACGAGCTTATTTGCCTGGACGACCTTGCCGAATGTTCTGCCGAGACAGTCTTTGAAGCGCTTCTCGCCATCAAAGGTATAGGGCCAGATACCGCCGAAGCCATGGTATTGTATGCCTTTGACATCCCCTTCATTCCCGTCAACGGGGCGCTGTACCGCATTGCCCACCGGCATGGGAAAATCCCCGAAGTCGCCGAGCGGGAAGAAATACGGGACTGCTTTTTTAATTTTTTCCCCGCGGAAGCAAATGCCATACGCCAAACCCATAGCCATCTGCTTGCCGTGGGCAGGCAATTTTGCACCTCTTCCAAGGCCCTCTGCGCTGGCTGTCCGCTTAAGGATATGCTATAATTTTGAGCATAATAGCTTGCACGAATAAGACCAATCAAACGAACTGGGCGAATCGGGCGAATCAAGTGAAACGGGCGAATCGGGCGAACCGCCATCAGCCAAGGATTTTTCCTCTTATGCAAAAGTCTTCTCACCCTCCCTTAACCACCAGCCCCCGCCAAGGGGTTTTTTCGCGCTTTGCTCACCTTTTTGTTGCCTTCACAGCTATCACTTTTTTCCTGTGTTTCACCACTTTTCCTGAGGTAAGCGAAGCTTCTACCAGCGCCAATCTTCGCCAGCGAATCGCCCAAGAAGAAACCAAGGCCAAAAAACGAAAAGATAGCCTGCGCCGTCTGACGGAACAAGAAAGAACCGTTAACGCCAACCTCGCCCGAGCTGAAAAACGCGTTACGCAGCTTGAAAAAAACCTTGATACCTTAAGAACAAAACTCAAAGAACTGTCCACCAGCGACACACAGGCCGAAGAAGATTACAAAAAAACCGAAGCCGAACAAGCCCGCACCGTGGCTGTTCAGCAAGAACTGCTACGCCTACTTTGGCAAATACAGGCCAAACGCGAAACTATCGGTAGCCGCGACATGCTTGACTGGGACGCCACCGACAGAGAATTTTCATGGTCCGTTGAGCTTTTCGCCTCCCTTGATCATTACCAAAAACAGCTCATGCAACAACAAAAAGAGCTTCAAGCCATCCTCAATAAGCGGACTCAATATGCCAAAGAAGTGGAAGCAAACCTTGCTAAAGCCAACGCTGAGAAGGAAAAGCTTCTCCAAGCCCAATTGTCCTACAGTCAGGATTTGGGAAAATTGCGTAGCCAAAAAGAGGACGCTGAGATAGAGCTAAAACGGGTGTTGCAGATAGTTGATGACCTGAACCTGCAACTCAGCAAAGCAGGCACAGATATTCAAGCCATTAAAGGCAATGCCAACTGGCCTGTGCAGGGCAAAAAACTTAAAGGATTCGCGCCAAAAGCGAACCCGCCCCATCGGGGCATTGCCTTTTCAGCGCCCGAAGGCTCCCCCGTCACCGCCGTTGCCACGGGCAAAGTGGTTCATAACGATATTTTACGGGGATTTGGCACTGTGCTTATCTTACAACACGACAGTAGCTACTACACCCTCTATGCCTTTCTGGGAAAAAGCCCCATGAAAGTGGGCGCTCAAGCCAAACGAGGTCAACAAATCGGTTCGGTGGGTTATTATCCCGCCATCGAAGCTAACGGCATGTATTTTGAGTTGCGTCACAAGCAACAGGCTGTGAACCCCGAACGTTGGTTTAAAAAATAAAACAATTTACTCTGACAACAATAACAGGTATACGTAGTCTTTATTTACCAAGGGCTACAAGGGAAAAGCCATCATTGGTCCACCCCTTTTATTCATACAATTTCTTTTACGCAAGAATCCTGATTCGAGGAGGATATATGCGCCAGTTAGCGCGACTACTGCTGAGCTGTTGCCTGCTACTCACCCTCACAGGCACTGCCTGTGCCACTTCCGGACAAACCGGGCCCAAAGGTGCCAAGCCTGAAAGCGCTACGGATACCGCCGACAAATACGAGTATATGAAGCGCTTTGGTAAAGCCTTCGAACTCGTCCGCACGTCCTATGTCCGCGATGTGAGCAACGACGAAATCATCTCCGGCGCCATTAAAGGCATGCTCCAGCACCTTGACCCACACTCCAGCTTTTTGGACAAGGACGAATACAAAAAGATTCTGGAAACCACCTCGGGCGAATTTTTCGGCATCGGCATTGAAATGGCCTCGGATAATAACCAGCTTATGGTTATCACCCCCATTGAAGACACCCCCGCCTATAAAGCTGGTCTTAAGGCTGGCGACGTCATCTTAGCCATTGACGGCGACCTGACTCAGGAAATGAGCGCTCAAGAGGCGGCAAGCCGCATTCGCGGGCCCAAGGGCACCGAAGTCACCCTGCTCATTTTGCATAAAAACTCCACCAAACCCGAAAATATCACCATGAAGCGCGATACCATTCCTCTTATTAGCGTAAAGTCACGCTTTCTAGACGAAGATGGCTTCGCTTGGGTTCGCATCACCCGTTTTAGCGAAAAAACAACGGCTGAACTGCTCGAGAATATTAGCAAGCTTGAAAAAATCGCCCCCATTCAGGGCATTGTTCTCGACCTTCGCAATAACCCCGGCGGACTGCTCAATGAGTCTGTCTCCGTTGCCAACGCCTTTATTAAAACTGGGGATATCGTGAGCATCCGCGGACGTGGCGATAAAACTATCCAGGCCTTCGCCGCCAAATCCCGCGATCACCGCATTACCTGCCCCATGGTCGCCTTGGTTAACTCCGGCACAGCCTCAGCCGCTGAGATTGTGGCTGGCGCTCTCCAAGACCACAACCGCGCCCTCCTTGTTGGGGAAGGTTCCTTTGGCAAGGGTTCCGTTCAAAAAATCATCCCCCTTGACGATGGCGATACCGCCATAAAAATGACCATCGCCCTGTACTATACCCCCAATGGACGCTCCATTCAGGCCGAAGGCATTAAGCCTGATATTGAAATGCCCTTTGAGGCCACCGCTGAATCTAACAATAAGTTTAATATCAACCTGCCTCGTGAAAAAGACTTGTCGGGCCATTT
>CAZYJQ010000117.1:0-4061 GCA_964647835.1 uncultured Desulfovibrio sp.
GCTTAGCACGAGACAGACTGACATAGCCCAGACCATTAACAACCGCTTCATACAAGGCTCCTTCTGTTATTAAGAAATATTTTACGCATATACAAAAAACTATATTTACCATAATGCACGATAAAGGCAAAGGAAAGTCAAAGGAAATTATACTTCCCAGTGAGTCAAAAAACCGTGTTTGTTTTTATTTGTTACTCCTCTAAGGTGCAGAGTATATTAGGAGAAAATATTTCTAAGGCATTGTTAGACGAGTGTATAGAAAGCGCAATATTTCAGGCTTTTTTTAAGAGGAATGCCAGTTCCCCCTTTGTCTTAAAGGACGTTGCTACTGGCAGTCATAGAAAACAAGGAATATTTCCGTTTTGGACGAGGCTTTTTGCAGTGATAGATTCGCTGTTAGCTGATGAAGGGGCCAACCTGCATAAAGGGCACAGGGCACGACAGGAGGGCGCAAGGCCATGGTATGGCAGAATACGAGGGTTACTTTAAAAAGTGTTCAGATATGGTGAGAGGGACGGGGGCGGGAACGGGGAGTGGGGGGCAAGGTTTAAAAAGGTCATGCTAAGACGGCCTGAATGCTTTGTCTGACCAGTTCTGGCACGACCCCAAAAAGGAAGCTCATCAGCAAGCACGTCCGCTAGCAGTCACATCCTTAACAAGCACATCCCTAATAAGCTGGCCCAAAAAACTTATTGGTCGCCTATTTTAAAGGAGTTTTTCATATAAAGGAGGTATTCATCATTGCGCAGTAGCCACAAAAGGCGAGAGTTATCTACCACATCAACGAAAAAGCGCACGGTGGTTTTATCGTTCGTGTTCAGCATTTTTATAATATGGTTTCCTGAGTTGGCGCTCAGGGAGCCGTCCAGCCTAAATAAGATGTTAATGAAGGAGCCGGGTTTGATGGGGAGCGTATTTTGAGAGTCTTCCGCTACCTGAATGGTAATACCTTCAAGCTCTTGACCGAGTGGGATGCGTTGCATAAGTCGCCCAGCGATAACATGCTTTTCTCCGGCGCTGGGGCGCGGATGGGCAAAGCTAATGGGCCGCATGGTAGGAATGGCATACAGGTTCGCTATTTCCACGGTGCGTGAGCGAACCGGAATTTTTGAAAGGAAGTGGTTTTTGTGCGTTGTTAAGCTTTGAAGATTGGGGGGGATTTTATAATAGAGGGTTAAGGAGTCGTGAAACCCTTGATTCCCTTCGACAAAGGAGCTGGCTTGGAGAAGGACAGTCTTTTTCCCATGGGCGCTGAGACTAAAGAACTGGTCAACGCCGTCTACTTCGGCGTCAAAAAACGAACCAAGATACTGCATCTTTACATCGGGGTTTACGGCTAGGGCCGAGATAAGATCAATGGTCGCGCCGGAGTTTTTAGCTCCCAAGGCTCGCTTGCTGGGATACAGTTGTATGATGCTTATGCCTGAGTGGTCGCCCATGGCGCGAATTTCGCCGCCAACACGCTCTTGCTTGTCCGTCACTCGGTAAAACTCTTTACCATTGGCTTTAAAAAGAACAACCCCGTGTCTGTTAATGGCGTATTTTGAGGTGGGCTCGGTTTCTTCCAGCCAGCTTATCTGTTTAATGGCGTCGGAAAAACCCCAATACAATGAAGAGGATGGAGCATTTGCCTTGGGCATGAGCATTTCCAAAAGAAATCCAAGCTCAAGATACAGTTCGTTAATGCTGCGGGCTTTTGCCGTGGTAACGAGAGAGTCTGATTTGAGGACCTTGGCGCTGTCTACAAAATCAATCAGTTCATCAAGGGCTATGGCGAAATTTAAGTTTTCGGCGATAGTTGAACTAAATGTGTTGATGCCGATAATTTCACCCTTGTCATTGAGAAGAGGGCCACCGGAGTTTCCGGAGTTGATGGGGGTTTGGGTTTGGATAACGTTGGCGGAACGTCCCTTTCGCCAAGAAAAATTTTTGCGAATCTGACTGATAACACCTTTGGTATAAGTCCATATCTCCCCTGTGGGGTGACCGATGGCGTGAACATCCATGCCTATCTTGATTTCGCTTTGCAGGCCAAAACGCAGGGGGGTAACGTTAAACGGCACTTCGCTCACTCGTAAGAGGGCTAAGTCGCGCCTTAGGTCATGCGTTTTGACCACTCCAATAACAACATCGTCAACGGAGAGGTCTAAGTTGCCGCTTGGGGGCTTGAAAAATACGCCGGCTATGGGGGAATCTGCCACCACATGCCAGTTGGTGAGGATGTAGTTATTGCCGATGTAGCTACCGCTACCAATGGCTTTGTCTGTGATTATCAAGGCGACCGAAGGAGCAGCCTGTTCAAAAATTTCAGCGCTGTCGAGACTTTTTGTTGCATAGGCCGTGGGCGAGTAAAGCAAAGCGAAAGCCAGAACAAGAGAGTAAAAGAATCTGTTTTTCAAGCTAGAACAAGATCTCATACAGTGCACCTTTGGATGATTAACCTTTTTAGCCTAAGCTGTGAGAGGGGATATTCTCTTATGCCCTACCAGATAATGAACCTGCCTACAATAGACTTTGTGAATCGTGGCAAACTACATAGTAAACTCGTGGTGAGGAGTAGACGGGTGAGGAGAGGCTGGGGAGAGAAGGGGAAGACGGGCACAAGAACAATGTGGTAAGGAGGTTGGTATAGAATAACTAGGGGAGTGACAGTTTTTTTGATACACTCTTGAACATGGAATGAAATGGTATGGGAAAGGGCGCAGGTAAATCTTGCCTTACCCTTATGATTTAGTTTGGAACGATGTCTTTTGGTACTTATCAGGCAGTTATGATAAGGTGGGAGGAGTGGCCATGTGTAATGAACCCGAGCAGCGGACAACATCATTTTTTCGCCGCATGCGGCAAATTTACGCCATACAGGTTCAAGCTGAGGAACGTATCAACAAACATCTGGCGACAGGGTTTAATGTTGTCCAACAGTTTATTCAGCCCAATGAAGAAAGGGTGTCCGCTTTTTTTCGCCGCATGGGGCAGATTTACGCCATACAGGTTCAGGCTGAGGAACGTATCAACAAACACCTCGCGACAGGGTTTAATGTTGTCCAACAGTTTATTCAGCCCAATGAAGAAAAGTTGTCTGCCATTTTTGCGTGGCTTCTCGACCCAAGGGAGAGCCATGGGCAAGGAGCAACGTTTTTTAACCTTTTCTTCTCTGCCAAGAGGGAAATTGACGTATCCAGTATCCTTTCTGTGAAGACCGAGGTTGCGACTAGTCATATCGACCGCTCTCAACGACGTATAGATATTGTTCTTGAAGGAAAGGACTGGATTGTGGGTATGGAAAATAAACCTTGGGCGGCTGAACAATATAATCAGCTCACCGATTATCAGCGTCAACTCCTTGCTCATAAGAAAACCCACACCTATCTTTATTATCTTCCCGGTAATGTTGGCAGGCCCACATCAGACTGCAAGGATTTAGGGCAAAAATGCTCCATAATCTCCCTGCCTTATCGCCAGGATGGGGCCGAGGGAAGTATCGAAGCCTGGCTTGAACAATCCATCCAATTTTGTCAGGCCGAGAAAGTACGCTTTTTTTTGGGCGCGCTATTGGAATATATAAGGCAAAGATTTAGGAATTTTGAAATGACTGATGAAGGTATAACCAGCGGAGGAGAGGTATGAACTCCGATAGTAATCAGGTTTTAACCATGGGGGAACTTCTGTGGCAGCAAGCGGAACAGAACTCGGAAGACTTTGCAATAGCCTTGAGTCTAGCCGAGTCCTACGGGAGCTATTCAGACACACTGATCCAGGATTTCGCCATTGCTATCAATGAAGAATTACGCAGAAAGCTCAAAGAGAAACAGGAGCATGGGTTTCTTCAAGGGTTTAGCGTCAAGAATAACGTTATTATTCGAGCACAAGAACTGAAAAATGAGACCGATGTTGTGGGAATTCATTATGAGGATGAAATTTCGGTTATCGTTACCTCATGGTCAGCGGCGATGAGTCAGTGTTACTGGGGATGTTGGATATATGGAAATCTGAGGGATAATTACAGTTTCGCTGAAGCGCAAGCGGAATTAAGTACACAATTTGGTGGGAAGGAAGGCGGT
>CAZYJQ010000118.1:0-4018 GCA_964647835.1 uncultured Desulfovibrio sp.
CTCCGCACCCTAGGCGTTTCCCCAAGCTGTGGGCCAGGGAACGTATATAGGTGCCAGAGGAACACTCCACCCAGAAGCGTACATGCGGCAAATCGACCGATTCGACTTGTCCGCTAAAAATTGTGACGGTCTTTTTCTTGACCGGAGTGGCAAGGCCTTCTCGCGCCAGCGCGTAAAGGGGTTTGCCCTGGTGTTTTGCCGCCGAATAGGCGGGAACTTCCTGTTCATAGGTGCCCACAAGTTCCGCCATGGCGGCTCGTACGGCTTCCTCTGTTACCTGTTCTACCACCTGTTCAGGCGCTAGTTGGGCGATAACCTCGCCTTCCATATCCCAGGTATCAGTTTCAACCCCCAATAAAATGGAGCCTGAATAAATTTTTGTGCCCGCGCCCATCAAATGGCCTGAAAGCTTGGTGGCCTGACCCAAAAGAGCCAGCAGAACACCTTCTGCCATGGGATCCAAAGTTCCCGCATGACCTATTTTTTTTTGGGTGAACCCTCGCTTGATAACGGCTAGAGCTGCGGCGGAAGACATACCTTTGGGTTTGTACAAGACAAGCACCCCATTTTGTTGAGCTTCCGGATGAGAAAAAAAAACACCTTGGCGGCGGTTCTTCTTTTCCTCTATATCGTGGTGGTCAGTTTTCATGGCACGTGGGTTTATGTAGCGTAAAAAGTGAAGGGAGTCCAGAGAAAAAGCGGTTTTTTGCCGAAAGGGCGTGCTTGCTTTCCCCCTTTTCTCTGGTTCCTCTTGTGAGGAACGATTGCCCTCGAATCCCTTGCAAAAGGAACGGCGTCTCTTTTCAAACTTGTCTCATCCACTGAATAAATCGAGGAGTATACAAACCTCTGAAAAACACATCCGATGCAAATTACTTCAAATTACCAATAACACCCATGCTCCACAGCTTCGTAGCCCTTCGGCCTATCTTGGGGACGGGGTCTTACCCAATGCTCATTAAGGATACCCTCATTCGCCAATCTTTCTTCCCAGCGTTGACCGTAAATACCGAAAAGAACCTGGAGCATCCCCCCCATCAAAACGGCCTGTTTCCCTTTATTTTTACAGTGAACTCCAAGGGGAATCCCATAAGCACCTGCGCCTATAAGGGCTATATCAAAATCTAGCTTATCAATTTCTGCACACATAGAATCCCGCGCCTCAAACCAATTGCTAAATGGCAAGTTTTCGTGGTTGTGAGCAATACTCTGCACGGCTTTGAGTGTAAAAAGCTCAAACTCCGGCAAAACCATCGGATTTTTATACAAGTATTCCCGTTTCTGATACTGCTCCCGTATAAGCTCGGCAAAGGGGCTAATAACCAAAACTTTTTTATTTTGCAGGTACTGAGTCCAAGGAGACACTATTTCGGGAACATAAGAATAATCCGCCGATACAAGCTTCGCATGAGAGCAGTATAAATCCCAAATATACTTTTCCTCATCGCGATAAATGACTCCAAGAATATCGATTTGCTGAACACACTCTATAAATTCACTCGCATACCGGGCAAGGTTATCCGTGGTAGCTGGGAAGAAACCTGCGTTGACTGACAGCGCAGTGGATTCCCGATCAGGAAATTTGATTATATTTTTGTTAGCATTGATAAAGGAGACAACGACGCGCAGTTCAACAATACCAAAGCGCCCCACAAAGCACGGCTGCCCCTTTTGAAGTTCTTGAAGCATCCTATCCGAGCCTGCCTGACCTTTGTAAATGTAGCTATTTCCATAAGCAATAGGATGGCACTCAACCCCAAACTGTTGCCTGAAATAACGTCTCATCTCACGGCGCTTTTGACGTCTTACCTCTTTCTCTCCGTAGCGAAAAGAGAGACAGTGGGCCAAAAGGACAACCAGCCTCACTTTAATTTTGTACCCCAGGGTCTTGTAGTTTTTTACTGTTCTCATAGCACTCCTCCAATCCTCCTTGCGCAAAACTCATTTCCTACGGACTTCCTCAATGAGCCGCTCTAGCACAACGCCTGCCGCTTCGTTTACAGGCAAGTCCAAGGTCGCCCCAGCGGCGGCCTTGTGTCCGCCTCCGCCAAAGGTTTCCGCCACAGCTCGTACATCCACATCGCCCATGGAGCGCACGGAGATTTTTACTTTACCTGGAGCATCCTCACGAACCAGCAGACTCGCCCTTACCCCGGACAAGTGACGCATCCAGCCAGCGAATCCCTCTAAATCGGCCTTCCCCGCGCCATATTTATCCAAAAGTGCCAGAGAAATGACAGACCTTGCGATGCTTCCGTCTAAATGCAGACTCATCTCAGACATCAGCTGGCCCCATAAGTTCATGCGGGCTATGGACCAGTTGTTATACAACTTGTCGGTTATGTGAGCGACCTCAAGGCCATTCTCGACAATTTCAGCCGCCATTGTGAGTGTCTGAGCCGTGGTGTTAGAAAAGGTGAAATTTCCTGTGTCCGTCACAAGACCAACATAGATAGCCTCACCAAAGTGTCCGGCAAAGGGCACTTGCATAATTCGGGCGATGTCGCCGATAATCTCTGCTGTAGCGGCCTTATGGGGTTCACAAATATTGTAGTTTCCAAACATGGGGTTTTTCAGGTGGTGGTCAATATTGACTGTTACCGTGTTTTTCCACTGCGACGCAGGCAACAGCTGGCGCACAAAAAAATCGGCTATTTCGCCACCGGGTCGTTCGCCATCGCCGCAATCTACGGCTACGAACACATCAGGAACCCAGTGAGCCAGCTCGCTAAACCGCCTCACCCGTTCCACCCCACAGCCCTCATCTCCCCCATCAACCGGAGGCAAAACCCACTTTAAGTTATCAGGACAACCGCCTATGAGAATAATCTTTACTTGCGCCCCGACCTCGGCCAGAAGATAGGCCATGGCGCTAACCGAGCCAATGGCGTCGCCATCGGGAGCGGCGTGGGTCGTTATCAAAACCCGTTTCCCCTGTAACGTACTCAAAAAATCAGCCATTTGGCGAGCATCGTGCATCATTTCCCCCAAAGGATACGCAAATAACATTATAACAGTGCGGTTATGCAAATACGTTTGCACTTCCTCAATTACGCAAATAAACTTGCGGGCACGCGGTTACGGCAGTTCCGAGCCCTCGATGGTAAGTTCGCTATACACCATTTCTTCTGGACACACAGCCTCAAGCATGAGCAGACACTTGCCCAAACGGCTTTCCAGATGGCGACGCTCGTTACTCACGGAGACAACAGCCAAACATAAACGACACATGTCGTTTTCACTAAAAACTTCGGCTACCGAAACATTAAACTTATTGCGCAGTTTTTGTTTAACACTATTGGCAACACGCCGCTTATCTTTCAAAGACGCGTTACCGTGAAGATAAAATTCTACGCCTAACGTACCAATAAACATAGTATTACCCAAACAGAGCCTACCCGACGGGCATCATAAAAACAACAGTCATTTCTCATTAAAGAAGGCAACACCGCCCCCAAATCGCGCTCATCTATTCATACCATAGGCTAAGAGGGGGTCAAGGCACTTCGCGCCCATGGGGAGTTTGAGGGACAACAACCTACAAATCACGATTCGCCGAAGCGACTCCAAGGAAACCTCAAAAACATCCCTCACAAAGAACGCCGGGCAGGAAGGCAAGCTCCATGCACCGGCGTTGTATATACGACTAAGGCTAGATGTGGCTACAGCTTTGCAGCTTCTTCAACAATTTCGAAGGCTTCGATATTATCGCCAACCTTAATGTCGTTATAACCATCTATGCCAACGCCGCATTCGTAGCCCTTAAGGACTTCGCGAACGTCGTCTTTAAAGCGACGCAAGGAGGCGATTTTGCCTGTATGGATAACAACACCATCACGCAACAAGCGCACGCTGGCGTTACGGGTGATTTTGCCATCGATAACATGACAACCAGCCACAGTTCCCACTTTGGGAACTGAGAAGGTTTCACGAACTTCGACTGTGCCAAGAACGACTTCACGTTCAACAGGAGCCAAGAGGCCTTCCATGGCGCTTTGGATTTCTTCCACAAGCTTGT
>CAZYJQ010000119.1:0-4006 GCA_964647835.1 uncultured Desulfovibrio sp.
CCTACCCTTTGCTTGATGCTTCTACTTTGTACAAACATGCTGAGCGCTTGGCAAGCCGTGGGGTAACCTATATGGGAATTGTCACAAGTGGCACCTCGCCTTCTAAAGCGGACTTTGGCAGATTATGTGAAACTGCCTCCCTTATTACCGCCAACCTCCCCATTAAACTATGCGCCTCACTCGGCGTTGTCTCCCTTGAACAGGCGCTACTCCTGAAGGAAGCAGGCTTCACCAGTTTTCACCATAACCTTGAAACCGCCGCCAGTTACTACCCCAAAATTTGCTCAACCCATACCTATGAAACTCGGTTAAACACGGTCAAAACCCTTCTGCAGTCAGGACTTAGGGTTTGCTCTGGCGGAATATTCGGGCTTGGCGAGAGTTGGGAACAACGCATCGAACTTGCCCACTGTCTCTCCTCATTGGGAGTGAACTCCATCCCCATTAATTTTCTTATGCCCATTTCAGGAACCCCTCTGGAAAACAGGGAACCACTTTCCCCAACCGAAGCCCTGCATATTATCGCCCTTTTCAGGCTCATGAATCCCAAGGCCGATATCGTCCTTTGCGGCGGAAGCTCCCAAACTCTTAAACAGTGGAAGGCTCTGTATTATCAAGCTGGGGCAAACGGCTTAATGGTGGGGGATTATCTAACCACCAAAGGCGCTGACCTTGATGCGGACATGACTCTTGTTCGTTCGGTATCCCCAAAGGAAAAATTCAACGAGGCAGGATTGAGCGCTCCTTCATCCCTCGCCCAAGGGTTACTCAAAACAGATTCTCCCTCTGATTCTGCCCCCGCTTCCCCCCATGATTCTCGCCGTAACTCTCGCCATGACTCTGCCCCCCTGCCCCAACAAGCTCTGCTCATAACAGGCACAGGCACGGGCATTGGTAAAACCCTTGTCACCGCGGCCCTGCTTCGCGCTCTGCAAGCTAGCGGTACCACGGCCCACGGCCTCAAGGTTATCCAAACGGGATGCCAGCCAAGCAGTAATGGGCAATTAATCGCCCCCGATGTTCAGCGTTACGCACAGGCATGCCCTCAAGGCAAACACCATGCCTTGTTGTGCTTTGAGCCCGCGTGTTCCCCTCACCTTGCCGCAAGACAAGCCAAGACACCCCTTTCCGCCGTTCAAATAGTGCAATCAATTGAGCAAGAAAAAAACTCTCTCCCCCCGGGTGCCTTCATGTGCGTTGAGGGGAGCGGCGGCGTTATGGTGCCCATTAACGAGCAAGAAACCTTTCTGGATGTCTTTTCTTTGCTCGGGCTTCCTGTCCTCATGGTTTGTCCCAATGAACTGGGCTGTATTAATCACGCCCTGCTAACGGCTCACGCCCTCAGGGGGAAATCTATACCTCTCCTCGGCTTTGTCCTCACCTCGCCACACAAACCACAAGGCATCACGTCCACTCGCACCAAGACAAAAAAGAGCGGGCCAGAAAGCAATACGCCAGAAAACAGTCCGCTAAAGAATAATTCACCAAAGGACAATTCACCAGGAGCCAGAATACTCGATAATACCAACTTCAACGAGACGAACCACGCCATACACAGAGACAACCGCGCCATCCTTGAAACAATGCTGAACGCCCCCTGTCTTGGCGAAATTCCGTGGTTACCCAGCCTTGCCTGTTCAGAAGGAAAGGCCAGTAACAACGACTGGGACAAGGCTGCCTTGGCTCTGACAGCAGTCGTGCAAGCCTTAAATAACCCCCGCCTGAGCGAATCATCTTCGGGTGTTTGTCATACACCAAACAAATAGGTCTCGCCCCTATTGCCCTACAACGCCACAGCCCTCTTCAACCCTTCATTATCCGCAGGTGATTTCTCATGGGAATAACTCTCCTTCTTCTTTACGGCCTCGCCATTATGAAAGCGGCAACCAGCTCTCGCTCCGCTGACACGAAAACAACTTTTTTCTTGAACAACCGCACGAGTTCAGCCCTTGGTATCGGTCTTTCCATTGTCGTTTCATGCGTGGGGGCTTCGGCTACCATGGGCATGATCGGGCTTGCCTATACCGTTGGAACGCCGGCCTTTTGGTGGCTCGGGGGCGGAGCCATCGGGCTCACTCTGCTCTCTGTTCTTATTGCGCAAAAGGTACGCGAAGCCGGGGTCTACACCATGCCTCAACTGGTAGAGCATTTTCTAGGCGCGCCCGCCCGTCCCCTTGTGGCTTTTCTCATTGTTCTGGCGTGGACAGCCATCCTCGCCGCTCAATTTGTGGCCATTTCCAAGGTCATCTGGGCTTTAACAGCCTTTCCGCCTTTGCTTTGCTCCCTCATTGGCTTTATTTTAATTGTGGCTCACGCCTTTGGCGGTCTCGCCTCCATAATGCGAACGGATAAATTGCAAACGACCATTATGATAGGCGCTCTCCTCATCCTCCTTGTCTGGCTGACCAACCATAACCCCGACTGGATAGCAGCCACCCCCATGGAAGCCTATAATAAGGATTTCCCCCCTAGTCGCCTGTTTTATTTTATTCTCATTGTGGGAGCCAATTACCTCGTCTGCCCCACTCTTTTCAACCGTTTTTTAAGCGCCAAAAACAGTACAAGCGCTCGCCTTGGTGGCATGGTCGCCGTTGTGGGCCTTCTCGTCTGCGCCTTTCTCATCGTGTCCATAGGGCTTGCCTGTAAGGGTCTTTTACCCGTCGGGACCTCCCCCGATGATATTGTAACCACGGCCCTCGTTCAGATTCTGCCCCAGTGGATGAATTGGCTTATTTCCATCGCCCTCATCAGCACCATTGTGTCTTCTGCGGATTCCTGCCTTATTACCGCCAGCACCGTTCTTACCAATGATATTCTCAAAATAACCCACCTTCGTATGACCCGCCTGTGCGTTTTCGCCTTTGGTTGCGTGGGCCTGGCCATTAGTTTGTGGGGGAAAAGTATTTTAGATTTTCTATTCATGGCCTATGATGTATACGCCTGCGGTGTTGTTATGCCAGTGTTTCTGGGGATACTCTTGAACAAGCGGTATACCATCGACCCCCGTTTTGCTTGCCTCGCCATTCTCCTTGGCGGCGGTTGCGGCATAGCCGCCTCCCTCACTCAGCTCTCGCTCCTGAGTTACGCTGGCATGACACTCTCTGCATTCTTTGTCCTTGCGGGGGCAAGAAAGAAAGTCCTCCCCAGCAGTGTAGCACCGGAGCCCCTTTCACCAACGCCTTGCCAAAGACAAAGCGGTTATACAATAGATTCCTCTAGGTCGCTGTCATAAATGACCAGCTGTCCCTTTCACAATGCCTTACCTAAGGGCTTCACAAAAGGATAGTATTGGGTGTCCTCTCCCACCCTGCAATAATTCCCTTACAAGACGGGCCTATAAAAAACCCTCTCTGCGATTCCTTAAGAACCACGAGACGCCCATGCTCATAGACAACCACGGCTAAATAGACTAAAAGGAACAGGCTTGAAGATGAAAAATGGCTAGCCCATGATATGCCGCCACGATATTGCCAATGTGCCATGTAGGCATCGTTGCACATCAGCCATGTACCGTATATTTCGAATACGTTGCGGGCTTCTTTTTTCATGGCCCTCCCCCTCCACCCAACCATGAGGACGAATATGATTCTTCGTTTTCCCGATGTAAGCCGAGTTACCCGAACCCCCTCCACCGTAGCGGGGTTTGCCATTGAATCCGAAACTAACCTTGGTCATGGCACCTGTTTTCCCCATGTTGATGACTTTTTTAATCGCTATAGGGCCGCCTTTCCTGAACGGGATATCACCCAAGATGTTTTTTATGGCATCACCCGTTATACGGGCGCTTCAACCTTTGAATATTGGATGACTTTCACCCTCGCCCCCGACCAAAAAATCCCGGCAGAAATGACCACCATGACCCTTGACGGAGGGGCCTTCGCCGCCTGTACCGTTCCCGGAATAGGACAAACGGTTCTCTCCTGGCAAGCCTTGGAATCCCAGTGGCTTTTGGGACGTGAATACACCTATGATTACCAGCGTCTTCCCTATGAACGTTACGACGAGC
>CAZYJQ010000120.1:0-3974 GCA_964647835.1 uncultured Desulfovibrio sp.
GCCTTACAGGCGCATATGAAAAACCCCCGGCTACGCCGGGGGATAATTATTGTTTCTAGACTCATCCCCTCTAATCCTTCCAAGGGCCTGTATTTATCAGTCTCTTGGGAATCAGCTTTTAGGGCCAAGGGCTTGAAGTATACTATTTCCTGCGTGTACAGCCCCTGCGTATCTCACTCTGTTTATACCTCCCTAGGGAGAAATCCTCGCAACATACCCAGTTTTACTCCAACGGCACTGCGCCCACAGGCACTCGCTGGAGCCATAACGGACATTGCTCTATATAATAGGTACCCCTTTGCCTGTTGTGCTTTGCCCTGCGGTTCTCTTGCCATCCCATAGGGCATGCAGAGCTTTTTGAGGGTGTCATTCCCTTTGGCGGTAGACAGAGCCTTGAGTCAAAGGCGTGCTAAAAACTTCTGTTTACCTTAACTGGCTAGGATTTCAAGAGCAGATGGTATACTATTAGGCGTTGCTCCCACCATAACCTAAGGTTTTTGCATGATTGAAAATATTCTCCATTTACGCCCTGTAATGGGCCAATATATAAGCTTTTCCGCTCCTTTCTATGCGTTTTTAACTGCTCTTTTTTTGCTGTTTTTTTTCAAAATGATGGGTTTGCTTAAGCGGGAAGGGCGCTTTCATCAGAGAGTTGTCAATTTGTATTACCTTTACCTGCCCTTGATTTTGGTTTTGTGCGCTTCGGCCTGGATGTATGCCGTCGGGGCGGAGCGGTATGTGCTGACAACCATGGAAGAGATGCGTCCGGAGCTCATGAGGATTTCTGGTGAAAGTATGGCGGGGGTGTGGAAGTATATGGAAGAAAGGGCAGATGGCGAGGATGGTCTTACCCCGTATGATACGGGTGATCATATGTCCTCATCTTACATGCATGGGTTTATTGACGGTGGTAAGGGGCTTTTAGAAAAACACTTCCTTCTTGAAATTGTTCTCAAGGTCTCAGGCGGTGCTCACGACCGTATGATGTGGCACATTAATAACGAGTTGGTCTCCATAGCCGGGGAGAGTGAGGCAATTCCCTTGTCTGCCTTGGAGGCGCGCTGGCGTGAGGGCTTTGACAAGCAAATTGACGAAGGGGTGGCGGTAGATTTCCTCCTGGATGAAATACGCTATCGCTTCATCTCCTTTTTCAAAAAAATCCAGTTGTTTTTTCTTTTCTTCAGCGTGCCCGTTATTATTGAAATAGGCTATGCTCTCTATCAGCGTCCTCCTTTAGAAGAACAGTAAAACTTCGATAGGGGCTTTCGGTATGCGGTATTTACTGGCTACTGCATTGGCTTAGTCGATAACCTTGGAGAGGGGCGCGAAACAGCGCCTGCCGTTTTTTGAAAATACTGAGAAGACGAATTTTTACTGCGATTGTTGTCGCAAAAGTGTAACCATGAGGTTGTTATGCAAAACACAGCACCACGAATATTGGTAACCAATGATGACGGCGTTCATTCGCCAGGACTTCTGGCGGCGGTTGAGGCTGTCGCTTCATTTGCCGATGTGACCATCGCCGCCCCCTTAACCCAGCAAACGGGCATGGGCAGGGCGCAATGCGGTAACCCCAAATCTCGTTTCGAAAAAATTCCCCTTGTTATTCAGGGAAAAGAGTTTGACGGCTTTGCTTGCGACGCGGCTCCAGCCCGTGTGGTGTCGCATTTTTTAGCCGTGTTTCCTCACTATAGACCAGACCTGCTCATTTCAGGCATTAACTATGGCGAAAATTTTGGCATTACCATTACGGGTTCTGGAACGGTGGGCGCCGCCATGGAAGGTGCCGTGCGCGGTATCCCGTCCATAGCCGTTTCCCTTGGAGCGCCTGTGCATACTCATTATTCTCATACTGAACTCGACTGGAAGGCCGCCATTCATTTCTTGGGTTATTTTACGAAACTGGCCCTTGCCAATGGTTTTCCTGACGGGGCTGATATTTTGAAGATTGAGGTACCAGAAAAAGCGACTCCTGAAACAGATTGGCGGGTGGTTCGCCTTTCGGCTTCTCGTTACTATACAAGATTGTTTGATGGGCCAAATATCGACACCTTATTAGGTGATGGTCACTCCGCCATCCACCCCAGTCCCGCTGAGCCAGCCGATACAGATCGTTATACCACCAGCGTAGAGGGCCTTGTTTCCCTCACCCCCCTTCGCCTCGACAGCACCGCCCATGAGGCCATGGAGGCCCTTAATAAATGGCGCTAGTCGGGTAGAAAAACCGAAGGAAACCCCAATACCCAAAAAACCGCAAGGCACCACTAGCCCTGCGGTTTTTCTTGTTTAGGGTTCTTTCTGTGCGGGCTTGATTTCGCCTTCCATAGTGCCTTCCATCAAATTTGCCTTTGAACTTTTCTTTGAAATTTCCTTTAGCGTTTTCAGTAGATGCTTCTGTTAACCTTTCATTGGAAAAAGAAGGTCTGGCCATGAAATTGGCGACTGGCATGAAGGGGTATGAGGGGGCATGAGCAAGTCTGGGAGGTCTGGAAAAGCGTGGCAGGCCCATATTGTACTGGGATGGTTGCGAGATGAATGAATTGCAATTGTATAAGATGGCTGGACTGACTGGGCTGGAAGGGCTTGGTCGGGGTTGGATTAAGGTGGATGTCTCTGGCTTTGGCTGAGGGGAGTCTTGGGACAAAAAGGAGTGCTTTTCGCTCAAGCAAAGAGGAAGGGCGTTTCATCTTTGTTAAGGGAGGGGTATATCTGATTCCAAAAAAAGTTTTGCCTTAGTTATATGGTGAAAGTGTTAAGAAAAGGTGAATTAATCAGTGCAGTTTAAAGAAAATTTCACTATATTTTCACTATTTTGAAAATAAATAGTGATTATTTTCACCAAAACTGGCAATAAATAGCCATATATTTGATTATAAGTTCCCAATAATATTATATATATCGCCATTTGTACGCTTAACACGACATATGTGTCGGCGTTGACATTGATTACTCAAGTCTTTATTGTTTCTATAGGTGAAATAATCTTTCCTGCTGTTTTTACTGCACGAGTGAGGAGTGGCAATGAAAAGCATTCCAGTTCAAGATGCCGTTGGTTCTGTTCTTTGTCATGATATTACCGAGATAGTTCCCGGCGTTTGCAAGGGGCCTGCTTTTCGGCGTGGTCATGTCATCCAGCCCGAAGATGTTGAGCATCTTCTTCGCTTGGGCAAAGAACACCTCTATGTCTGGGAAGAAGAAGACGGCATGGTTCATGAGGATGAAGCGGCGTATCGCATTGCCAAAGCCATTGCGGGTGAAGGCCTTGTATATGGCGACCCCAAAGAAGGCCGCATTAACTTTTCCGCAGCCCACCGAGGTTTATTCTCTCTTGATTTAGAGCTTCTCGACCGTCTTAATAGTATTCCCCACATCACCATAGCCACCATCCATACCCTACAAGGCGTTGTCAAGGGGCGCAATGTCGCGGGAACCCGCGTCATCCCTCTTTCTGTGCCCGAAAGTTCCCTTGCGGCTGTTGAGGGTTGTTGTAAAAACGGCCCCTTGTTAAGCGTCCTGCCCTTCGAACCCCAGCGTATTGGCATCGTCACTACGGGAAGCGAGGTTTTTAGCGGTCGCATCAAGGATGGCTTTGGCCCAGTTCTGCGGAAAAAATTAAGCACCTTAGACGTCTCGGTTCTCGACCAACGCTTTGTACCTGACGATAACGAACAAACCGCTGCCGCCATTGAAGGTTTCCTTGACGATGGGGCGACGATGATTGTTGTGACCGGCGGCATGAGCGTTGACCCGGATGACAAGACTCCCGGAGCCATTAAATCTGTGGCGTCAGAGGTCGTGGGCTACGGGGCGCCAGTCTTCCCCGGCGCCATGTTTATGGTGGCCTATAAAGGGGATGTTCCCATTCTCGGCCTTCCGGGGTGCGTTATGTACCACAAGGCCAGCATTTTTGATGTGCTTCTGCCGCGTTTGTTGGCGGGGGTGCGCTTAACCCGGCGTGATATTTTAAGCCTTGC
>CAZYJQ010000121.1:0-3964 GCA_964647835.1 uncultured Desulfovibrio sp.
TATGAATTCTTTTGGCACTCATTTTCGCTATACCACCTTCGGCGAATCCCATGGCCCCACCATCGGGGTTGTCATCGACGGTTGCCCTGCTGGTATTGTTCTTACCGAAGACGCCATCAACGAGCGCCTTGCTCGCCGCGCCCCGGGACAAACCCCTTACACTTCGCCTCGGCAGGAAAAAGACCGCTGTCGCCTTATTTCAGGAGTGTTTAACAATACCACGACAGGAGCGCCCGTCGCCATTCTCATTGAAAACAAAGACGCTGAATCGGACAAATATACCGCCATAAGCGAACTGTGCCGTCCCGGTCATGCCAACGCCACCTATCTTGCCAAATACGGCATTTTTGACTACCGCGGGGGTGGGCGTGCTTCTGCGAGAGAAACCGCCGCCAGAGTCGCCGCCGGAGCCGTGGCCGAAGCCCTGCTCGCTGAAACAGGTCTATCCCTTTTCGCTTGTCTTACCCAAATAGGCCCCCATAAAGCCCCCGGCTTTGAAACAATGCTTTTCAACGACCAAGGCGACCTTTCGGAACCATTTTTGGAAGAGGTTCAAAATCACCTTCCCCAAAGTCCGCTCTTCGCTCCTTCTGCCGAGGCAGATGCCCTTTTTGGCGAAGCCATCGATACCATCAAGGAAGAACGCGACTCCTTTGGCGGTCTTGTGAGGTTTTTTGTTCGCAATGTTCCCCAAGGTCTGGGCGACCCTGTCTATGACAAACTCTCGGCTCGCCTTGCCTTTGCCCTCATGAGCATCCCGGCCACCAAAGGATTTGAAATTGGCAAAGGGTTTGCCAGCTCCTCTTGCAAGGGATCCGTTTTTAACGATACCTTTATTCAACATAAAACTTCAGCCTCTTGTGCAGAGGGCGACATAACCACACCTCCTGCCTGTGGCGCCATTCGCCTTGGCTCCAACAACGCGGGCGGCGTCCTTGGGGGCATTAGCACAGGCAATACGCTTTACGGAAGCGTCGCCTTTAAACCCACCTCCAGTATCGAACTCCCTCAAACAAGCCTCACCCTTGACGGGGAGGAGGCGGTTTTTCAACTCCCCGAAGGCTCTCGCCACGACCCCTGCCTCGCCATTCGAGGCGTGCCCGTTGTGGAAGCCATGTGCTGGGTTGTTTTAGCCGACGCCTGGCTTGCTAACCGTCTTGCGAGGAAAAAACCCTGATGCTTACCGCAGTTCTTTGTCCAACCAGCATGGCTGACTTGCAAGGGCGCCTTGCCACGCTCATGCATGACACCCAGACGATTTATCAGTGTCTGGAATTACGGCTGGACTTTTGCCACGATTTGGATACGCGAAACTTTCCAAAGCTTCCCCTCCCCGCCATCTTTACCCTGCGCTCGCCGCAACAGGGCGGGCATTTTCAAGGAACAGAACAAGAGCGCCTCACGCTTTTAGAAAAGCTCCTTGCCCTTGGCCCTGACTATTTGGATGTGGAAGACCATATTCCTGCTGACACTCTCGCGGCATGGAGAAAACAAGCTCAAAAAACTAGCTTCATTCTCTCGCACCATGATTTTACAGGTACCCCCCATTTAAACGCCTGTTTATCAGGCATGATGAAAACGCTCCCGCCTCAAAAAGGCGTGCTCTATAAAATAGCCTGTCAGGCTGAAAACACCCTTGACGCCTTGCGTATGCTTGTTTTTTGCCGTGAACAACACGCTCTGTTGCGCGACCGCCAAAGTGGCCTCATTGGCATCAGCATGGGTGAATTTGGCGCCACCACCCGCATTTTGGCTCCTGTGGTACATCACGGCATTTGTTATTGCCCTACCGAGACGAAGACCGCCCCGGGGCAAATGTCCGCTCAGGAGCTCATCACCCTCTATAACTTCCCGCAACTCACTCCCGACACCGCCATCTACGGTCTTTTGGGCGATCCTGTGGAACAAAGTCAAGGGCACATATTCCACAACGCCCTTAACAAACAAGACAACAAAAATGCCGTTTACGTAAAATGGCATACACCCTTAAAAGACCTTGACGAAACCCTAGATTCCCTTGCGACCCTTGGTGTTCAAGGTTTAAGCGTAACCATGCCCCTGAAGAACGCCATAAGCCGTCATTGTCATGTTCTCGACCCCATATTCCCGTTGCCTGATGCCTCATTCCCCAGCCCAATGACGACAGCAGACAAGGCAATTGACGTCACTCCAACCATCGCCGCATCATCAAAGGAAGAACCCGTCAACACTCTACGCCCCATACCCCTTTCCTCCAAAGGAGAACGAGGTACATACCCCCTTGCCCATATGGCATGGGAGGGCCTAAACACTGACGGCGAAGGCGCATTGCGCTCCTTGCCCTTCGATATAACGAATAAAACTGTCCTCATTATCGGGGCTGGGGGCGCCGCCATGGCCCTCGCGGCGGCCTTCCATAAGGCGAGAGCCCAATATCTTGTTTATAACCGGACCCCAAAGGCCCTCCCCCATGGTCACTCCACCCTTGATATAAACGACCTTTTCACTGCTCCCCTGCCCCCTCACGAGGTTATTATCAACACCCTGCCCTTCACCCTCAAACTGCCCTTTGAGCAAATTGCCTTTCACTCTCAAGCGTTGGCCTTTGATATTTCCTATGCCAAAACCAGCCAGTTCCTTCACTATGCCGCCAAAGCGGGTTGCCCCATCCTAACGGGACAAGGCATGTTTGAAGAGCAAGCCCTGTTGCAACGGAAATTTTGGGGAATAAATAATTCATAAGAACGACTATTACTGGCTTGACATTTTTTTTAAATAACCCCATAAACGAAAAACGAGGTTCATGATTATGACAACTTTCCGCGTTACCACTCTTTTTTCTTCCCTTACCACTGGTTGGTGGCAAGGTTCTTTGGTATGCGGTGACGGTTGTTAGATAGAAGAGCCTTTTTATTTGTATAAACCGAAGACCGCAGGCTTAAGCTTGTGGTCTTTTTTTATGTCTTGTGTCTTACATCAATAGTATGGCGAGTTTTTCAACAGAATACAGTATGTTGAAGCGAAGAAATCGAAAACAGACCATCATTGCATTTATGCCATATGACCAAGACAACAATTATGTGATTCATTGTTTGCAAGGAGCCAGTATGCCATTATTCACCCCACCCTGAAGGGCAGTTTTTATACCAAGCTGTGCTCGTGGGATTATCGAAGGCGCGGCTCTCTTAACCAAGACCTAGGGAGCTTTTCAAACACTTTCGTCGCCTATGCCCATGAAACAGCCCCAATAAAACGACCAAAGAACATAACCGGACAGAGTTCGGATAGAGTTACCGAAGAAAAATAGGATCAGATAACATCACCCAAGGGCATCACCAAAACGGTACTCAATAAAGCAATCAAATCAAAACCCTCACGCTTATCACTTTTTTGATAAGAATAGGTATGAAGGAAAGACAATGAAAAAAGGATATTTTGGCGATTATGGCGGACAGTTTGTCCCGGAATTGCTCATTCCCCCCCTGCAAGAATTGGAAAAAGCCTGCCAGACCATTTTACCTAGCCCTGCTTTTCAAGCAGAGCTTCAGGAACTCTTAACCTATTATGCAGGGCGTCCCACCCCCCTTACCAAGTGCGAGACTCTCTCGGATAAACTGGGCTTCACCCTCTGGTTAAAACGTGAAGACCTGCTCCATACGGGCGCTCACAAGGTCAATAATACCCTTGGACAGTGCCTTCTTGCCAAACACATGGGCAAGAAAAAAGTCATTGCCGAAACAGGCGCGGGACAACATGGCGTAGCAACGGCCGCCGCCGCCGCCCGTCTTGGTCTTGAATGCACCATCTATATGGGCGCCAACGACGTCAAAAGACAGGCCCCCAACGTAGCCCGCATGAAACTCCTTGGGGCAACGGTTATCCCCGTTGAAAGCGGAATAGCCTCCCTCAAAGACGCCATTAACGCCGCCATGCGCGCCTGGATAATGGAGCTTGAAACAACCATGTATTGCTTTGGCACAGCCGC
>CAZYJQ010000122.1:0-3957 GCA_964647835.1 uncultured Desulfovibrio sp.
TATTAGTTATTGACAGGTCGTCAGTGACGGTTAGAGTGATAAAAAAACAGGCCACGGGCCTTATATATAGAGAGCAAGGAAGGTTAACAATGTTTGAAGTTGGTGATTTATTTAATAAAGTCAAAGATATGCAGTCGCAGATGCAAAAAATTCAAGAAAACCTCGGCAAACAGACTGTTGAGGGCTCGAGCGGCGGCGGCATGGTGAGGGTGGTTTGTACAGGGCACCAGCTTGTTCAGTCCGTTGTTATTGATAAAGCTGTTCTTGATCCCGATGACGCTGAAATGTTGCAAGATTTGATTACAGCCGCAGTGAACGACGGGCTGAAAAAATCTCGTGAACTTATGGAAAAAGAAATGGGCCCTCTGGCCGGAGGGCTGGAAGGGCTGTCTATCCCCGGTTTGTCTTAGGGGTTGTGTGTGCATCAATTACCAGAACCATTGAAAGCCGTTGTGGACCAACTCACAAGGCTACCCGGCCTTGGCCCGAAATCGGCCTTGCGTTGCGCCATGACTTTTCTCAAATGGCCTGAGTCTGAAACCAGACGTTTGGGGAAAAGTATTTATGATTTACGCGATGCCCTGCATTTGTGTGGTATCTGCGGCGCCTTGACCGAAACCGACCCCTGCCATATTTGCCGAGACCAGCGACGCGATCAGGAGTCGCTGTGTATAGTTGCGGACTGGGATAGCTTGCTTACCATTGAAAGCGGCGGGTTTTATAACGGGCAGTATCTTATATTGGGCGGGCTTTTGGCTCCCCTTGAAGATGTGAATCCCGATACCCTGGCTTTCGGAAGAATTGACGAGCGCTTGGAAAGTGGTGTTATCAAAGAGATAATCTTCGCCTTGGGCGCCACCGTTGAGGCCGAAAGCACCGCTTCGTTTATTAAAAACCGTGTTTGTCGCCGCTTTTCTCAAATGAAGTTTACCCGCCTTGCCCAAGGGATTCCCCTTGGTTCGGAAGTAAAGTTCATGGATAAAGAAACACTGCAACAGTCGTTGCGTTACAGGCAAGATGTATGAGTTCCAAAAAAAAGAATATTCTTCCGCCCCCTGCCTTGCCTTTGACGGGGGCGGACTCTCACGCTCACCTTAATTTTCCGGATTTTTTGGAAAACTTTGGTGAACTTATGGAAAAAGCCCGTCAAGCGGGCGTTAAAACCATAGGGCAGGTTTTTTTATCGCCCGAAGCCTTGAGTCAAGGCCGCTCGCTTTTCGAAGCCTATCCCCACGTGTTTTTTTTGTTGGGAATCCACCCAACGGATGCTCACGAACATGACCTTGAGGTCATAGGGGAAATAAAAGAGTGCGTTCTAGCAGATAATCGCATTAAGGCCATAGGTGAGATAGGGCTGGACTATTATTGGAAAGACTGCCCCCCAGAGCGTCAAAAAGAATTTTTTAGTTGCCAGCTTGAACTCGCCAAAGAACTCGAACTTCCCGTTGTTATCCATTGCCGCGAGGCCGAAGAGGACACCCTTGCGATGCTGAAGCGTCACGACATGGTGGGGCGGCCTGTTTTATGGCACTGCTTTGGCGGAAATGAACGCTTCGCAAGGCAGGTTATTGACGCGGGCTGGCATGTTTCCATTCCCGGTACTGTGACTTTTCCTAAAAACGACGCTTTACGAGAGGCTGTCGCGAGTATTCCAGAAGATCGCTTGATGGTTGAAACGGACTGCCCTTTTTTGGCGCCAGCCCCCATGCGCGGTAAACGCAACGAACCCGCCCTTATGGGCTACACCATTGAGGTTATGGCGCAGGCCCGCGGGGTTTCGCCGGCAGATTTGTGGACGACCTGCGGCAATAATACCAGACGTTTTTTTGGTGTGTCGGAGGCTCAATAGGCCAGATAATTCACCAATAATCGCATAAGCCCAATAAAGCCAATAAACCCAGTAAACATGGGAAGGCTCATAAGCCCAAGACACCAGATGAGGGTGTCGAAGCTCAGCCTCATCTGGTGTCTTGGGCTTATGGGTTGAGTGCAATGTCTTTATTTTTTATCCTTTTACCCTTGCGCTTATCTGTTTGCAGGAGTAGTGAGGTAAGTCGTTACGACGTGGCGCTGTGGGCGCTACGACACGAGTTATTCAAGGTGGTAATGGAGCGCCCTTGTGCGGACGCTCTCCCTCATCGGGAGGTTGGCAGTGGTGCGAAAAGCAGAGGATAGAATTTTTAGCAGCAATTTTATGGCTGTGTCGCTTATCAATCTCACCATGATGAGCGCCTATTATATGTTGATGGTTACCATCACATCTTACAGCCTGAACGATCTTAAGGCTACGCACAGTATGGCGGGCCTTATCGCGGGTTCGATGGTTCTTGGTCTTTTGGCGGGGAGGTTTGTTTCAGGGAAACTCCTCTCCGTTTTAAGTTTTAGGAACCTTCTTTTTTTAGGTATAGCCGAATATTTGGTCTTTATGGGGTGTTATCTCCTCGCCAAAACCCCTGAACAGCTCCTCATTGTCCGCTTTTTAAGCGGCTTTGGCGTGGGGCTTGTGAGTACGGTGACGGGCACTGTGGTGGCCTATATTTTGCCCAAAGATTTGATGGGAACGGGCATCAGCTATTACAGTTTAAGCACTATTTTAGCCACGGCTCTTGGCCCCTTTGTCGGGCTTTTGATGATGGAGTATTTCCCTTTCACGGATATGTTTCTGCTCTGCATAGGGGCGGGCGCTCTTAGTGTTCTGATGGTTTTTGGGGTGAGGGTGACCTTGCCGCAATCCTTCGACAGTAAAACCATTGCGCGCCATGGCAAAGGCAAGAAAATTGCCAGCGAGGAGAAATTTTTTAGGGACGAGAATCTTGCAAGGCATGAGAGAAAGGAGAAGGGCGCAGACCCAGGGAGGGGCGGGGAAGAGGCTTACGCTCAGACTCAAAACAATGCACAAAAGCAAGGGGGACGATTGAAGGCACCCTTGAGCCTTGAAGATTTCATTGAGTATCGTGCCGTGCCTATTTCCATTGTGGTTTTTTTGTGCGGGTTTGGCTATTCCAGCATTCAGGCTTTTATCGCGAGTTATGCCGAAGAGCTCGACCTTGTTTCGGCGGCAAGGCTCTTTTTTATTGTTTACGCCGCGGTAATTTTAATTTCGAGGCCCATAACGGGCAAGATTATGGACAAAAAAGGGCCTCATGTGGTTATTTACCCGTCTTTGCTCTTGTTTGCTTTGGGATTGTTTTTGTTAAGCGCTGTGCATTCTTGGTGGGCTTTTTTACTGGCAGGCGCCCTTGTGGGGGCGGGTTTTGGCAACTTTCAGTCAACGGCTCAGGCGCTGGCAATTAAAATGGTGCCCGAGCATCGTTTTGGTCACGCCACTTCCACCTTTTTTATTTTCTTGGATATCGCTGTGGGGGTGGGCCCTTTTTTATTGGGATTTATTGTGGCCTATATAAGTTACCCCGCTCTCTATATCAGCATGAGCCTTCTTTCGCTTCTCTGTCTCGCCGTCTACTATTTTCTGCAGGCCCATCGCCCTTATTATGGGGAAGGGCAGGGCAAGGGTATGGCACAGGGGGCGGGAGCTGAGGATGGAGAAAATTATGCAGGAGAGGGGACAAGAAATGGTTCAGGGGGAGGCGCATCTCGCACTTTTCCCGTGAGTCGTGGAAAGCTCGCTCACGCGAAACAAGATAGCGCTAAAACGCCGAGGTAAAAGAGGGGCTATGGCCTGAGGGCTGAAGGAAAATTTTAAAAAGCTTGTTATTTAGCTGGACTACTCACCATCCATCCCTCAGATGGCTTCATGGCGTGTGGCTCCTTGGGTTTTCCTTGAGGGACAGCGCGTTTGTATACGTTCAATGGTTTTACTGTCTAAGGTCTATCTATGGGTGCGCGGGTGGGTGGGATAGCCCTAAAAACTGTGAAAAAAATATTGCCGTCTTAGCTAAATTACCGTACTAAAAATACCTGAAGGCAGTATCTAGGTGATAAACCTTAGTTTTTCGG
>CAZYJQ010000123.1:0-3926 GCA_964647835.1 uncultured Desulfovibrio sp.
CTGGACGAAGAGGCCTATCGTGAATTTATCGAATGGCAAATTACCGAAGGTATTGACGGCCTTGTTCCCTGTGGAACAACGGGAGAATCCGCCACACTTTCCCATGAAGAACATGAAAAAGTTATTCGCATTTGCGTGGAGCAGGCCAAAGGTCGTGTGCCTGTTATCGCCGGAGCTGGCTCAAACAACACAGCCGAAGCCATTGATCTCGCAAAAGCCTCCAAGGCCGCTGGCGCCGATGCTATCTTGCTCATCACCCCCTATTACAACAAGCCCACCCAAGAAGGCCTCGTGGCCCACTTTAAGGCTGTGGCTCAGGCTGTGCCCATGCCGACCGTTGTCTATAACGTTCCCGGGAGAACAGGTGTAAACGTTTTGCCCGCCACCATGGCCCGCCTCTATAAGGAAATTCCTGAAATTATCGGCGTAAAAGAAGCCACCGCAGACCTTACCCAGGTTTCCGCCATCTTAGAAAACGTTAATGATGATGATTTTATCCTGCTCTCTGGCGATGACTTCACCATCCTGCCCACTCTTTCCATTGGCGGTAAAGGGGTTATCTCCGTTATTTCTAACGTAGCCCCCAAAGCCACAGCCAAACTTTGCTCCGCCTATCTTTCCGGTGACTTAGCAATGGCCAAAAAGCTTCACTATGAGCTGAACCCCCTTTGCAGGGCGTGCTTTGTTGAAACGAACCCCGTGCCTGCCAAAACAGCCGTTGCCCTCATGGGCAAGATGACAGACGAACTTCGTCTGCCCCTTGTGAACCTGCAGCCTGCGAGCCTTGAAGCTTTGAAAAAAGTTCTCATCCACATGGCCCTTATCTAAACGTTAAATCCACGGCGCTTGTGGCGGGTTTCCCACGGCGGGCGCTAGGAATTTTATCAGGTTCACCATAACCATCAGAAAAAAGGTGCTTCGGCACCTTTTTTTAATCCCTTCTCCTTCCCGCCCCTTCCTCAATCTGAGCTACCGCGGAAAACACACCCCCCTGCTCCTTTGTGTCATTCTCCCCCTCCTTTTTCATCAGGACAGACGCCTCGCCTTTTCTCCCTTTCTCCATAGCATTTTCCATCCCCTTTCAGAGTCGTTTCATAATCAAGGGGGCTTCCCACAGCCTCGGCCTCTCCTTCTCCCAAAAGCTAAACCCCTTTACACCTGTGGGGATTGGTTGTATCAAGTGAGAACAAAATCGAAAAAATCTTTTATCTTGTTTCCAAGGAGCTCTATTGTGTCAAAAGATCTACGAGTAAAAGAAGCCCCTACCAGCAACCTGGCCCTTGAGCTTTTGAGAGTAACCGAAGCCGCCGCTCTCGCTTGCGGGCGCTGGCTTGGGCGAGGCAATAAAGAAGCTGGCGACAAGGCCGCTGTAGACGCCATGCGCCTCAGCTTTAACTCTCTTGATATTCAGGGAACCGTTATCATTGGCGAAGGGGAAAAAGACCAGGCCCCCATGCTCTTTAACGGTGAAAAAGTAGGCAACGGCACAGGCACAAAATTGGATATAGCCGTTGACCCCGTTGAAGGAACCAACCTTTTGGCCTATGGTCGGCCCAACGCCATTTGCGTTGTTGGGGCTGCCCCTGCCGGCACCATGTACAACCCAGGCCCCAGCTTTTATATGCGTAAGCTTGTTGTTCCCGCCGAGGCGCAAAACGTTGTTGACCTTGACGCCCCTGTGGAAACCAACCTCACCAAAATCGCCAAAGCTTTAGGTAAAGATATCGATGACCTCGTTGTCTTCGTTTTGGACAAGCCTCGCCACCAAAAACTCATTCAAAGCATCAGAGCTTCTGGCGCGCGTATCCAGCTTCACAGCGACGGCGACGTTTGCGGCGCTCTGATGGCTGTTGACCCCCGCTCTGACGTTGACGTTATGATGGGAACAGGCGGCACCCCCGAAGGCGTTCTCGCCGCTTGCGCCATTAAAGGCATGGGCGGACAAATCATCGCCCGCCTCGACCCCCAGTCCTATGTAGAAAAAGAAGCCATTCAAGAAGCAGGCATAGATATTCGCGATATCTTAACCGTCGATAGTTTCCTGAAAACCGATGAAGTTTTCTTCGCCGCCACAGGTATTTCTGGCGGAACCTTCCTTCGTGGCGTTTCCTATTCCGGCGACGGCGCCATCACACACTCCATGGTTATCCGCGCCAAAACAGGTTCCATGCGCTATATGGAAGCCCACCACAAATGGGATAAGCTCATGAAAATCAGCTCGGTCAATTACGACTAGGCGTAAAGATACACCAATGCATAAAGCCCGGCCACGCCGGGCTTTATGCATTGGTGTCCCAAGCTTATTACCGGGGAAAAAAGAAGAGGGAAGGCTCTGCCTTCCCTCACCCATCCGCCAAGGAACATCGTTCCTTGGAACCTCTAATTTTGTTACGCCAATTTTACACGGTTAGCTGTCAATTTTACACAACAAGAAAGGTAATTCGTCAGTGACACTAAAAAACGCTAACAGCGCCTAAATCCCCCAACAGAACCAAACATGACTGGTTAGGAAAAGACATTGAAAACCGATTATATTCACGCTATACTTAATTGATTTTTATTATCACAGCGCATTTTGCTTCATTAAACTACGCTGTATGTAACTTTATGCGCCCGCAGAGGCGCTATTTGGAGGCTTTCTATGTCCAAACGTATCGTTGTAATTGGCGCAGTTGCCCTTGGCCCCAAAGCCGCTTGCCGAGCAAAGCGTCTGGATCCCACCGCTGATGTTGTCCTCATCGACCAATCCGACCGAATCTCCTATGGCGGTTGCGGAATCCCTTACTTTGTTTCGGGTGAAGTCAACAGGGTTGAAGATTTGCAAACGACGCCTTACGGCACTGTTCGTGACGCCCGTTTTTTTGAAACGCACAAAGGCGTAAGAACATTTACCCAAACACGGGCCACCGCCGTAGACCGCAAAGCCAAAACTGTCACCATTGAAAATCTTGTTACCTCGGAAACAAGCGTTTTACCTTATGATAAACTCGTTTTAGCCCTCGGCAGCACTCCCAACATTCCCCCCATCCCCGGCATCGAGCTCAAAGGCATCACCCCCGCTACCAACCTCGACGAAGCTGACGAAATTCGGCAGGCCGCCCAATCGGGCAAGGTAAACCATGCCGTTGTCGTCGGCGGCGGATTCATCGGCCTTGAAATGGCTGTTTCTCTAGCCGACATGTGGGGTATTAAAACCACCATTGTGGAATTTGCCGAACAGGTTATGCCCAACTTCCTTTCCCCCACCCTCTCCAACATGGTCATCCACGACCTGAATAATAACGACGTCACCGTCTATTGTTCCGAGGGTGTAACGGAATTTCAGGGTGAAAACGGCAAGGTGACCAAAGTTATCACCAATAAACGCACCATTGAGGCCGACCTTGTGGTTATGGCCGCCGGTGTTCGCCCCAACACCCAAATCGCCGTTGACGCTGGCATAAAAACCACAAGTCGCGGGCTTATCGTCGTTGATGAGCAAATGCGCACCTCTGACCCCGATATCTATTCCGGTGGCGACTGCGCTTGTGTTAAAAACCTCGTCACGGGCAATGCCGAAGGCTGGTTCCCCTTGGGCTCCATGGCAAACCGCCAAGGCCGCGTCATCGGCACCAACCTCATTAACGAGGGTTCGCAAACCTTCACGGGCGCCGTAGGGGCCTTTGGCGTTAAGCTCTTTAATCAAAGCGCCGCCGGGGCTGGTCTTACCATCACCAATGCCCTTAAAGAAGGCTACGACGCCATTAACGTGCATGTGGAGCAAATCGACAAGGCTCACTTCTATCCTGAAAAAGCCCTTACCTGCCTTGAGCTGGTCGTGGATAAGCCCACCCGCAAAGTCCTCGGCATCCAAGGCATGTCCCCCAACGGAGACGCTCTCTCCGCCCGTATTAACCCTGTGGCCGCCCTGCTGTGCCGCGGTTGCA
>CAZYJQ010000124.1:0-3834 GCA_964647835.1 uncultured Desulfovibrio sp.
GTCGTCGTCCATTTCCATGGCTTTCTCAATATCGGCTTGAGCCTGCGAAAAGTTCTTTTGGTGAGTTAAGATAAGGGCGCGAAAAGCAAGGGCGTTAGGCGTTTCTTTAAAGCGTATAGCTGTATTGATATTGTACAAGGCCTTGTCATATTCCTTGAGGTCTTTATGGGCAAGGGCTCTATACATGTACGCTTCATAAAAGGCGGGGGACGCCATGATAGCTTGGGAGAGTAGTTCAACGGCTTTAGCTGGATTGGTACATACATCAGGGTCAGTGAGGTTAGAAGGGCGGTAGCCGTGCCACAGGATATAGGCCTTGGAAAAAGCGAGTTCCGCCTCTTCGGGGTGCTTGCCTGTAAGGCCGACAAGGTTAAGGGGTTTTACCGGCTCGTCATGGCTGGAGCAACCGCTTATAAAAGCGATAGATAAAAAACAAAGGACAATGATGTGTTTTTTTAGCATAGTCTTGTTAAATAATCTGGTTGGTGGTTTTGGTGTCTTTGCGTTTGTTCTTAAGCACGAGCGAATAGAAAATATAAAAGCCGAATACCCATAACGGAGCGAAGAATATGGACGTTTTTTCACCCAGGAACCAGAGCCCCACAAAAAGACCGCCCATACTAAGGAGGCAAAGGTAGTTTGTATAAGGGAAAAGTATTGATGGGAAAACGTATTCCTTGGATGTTTTATTGTGGGCCTTACGGAACTTAAGGTGCGTCAGGCTAATCATGCTCCAGTTTAAAATGATGCTGGCGACCACCAGAGCAAAGAGTTTTCCTAATAAGTCTTTATCAATATAGTTAAGGGCCACGCAAATGAGGGTTGGGATAGAGGTGGCGAGCAAGGCGGCAACAGGAACGCCTCGAGCGTTGGTTTTTCCCAATGCTTTGGGGGCATTTTTCTGCAAGGCCAGACCATAAAGAATGCGGCTGTTGCAATAAATACTGCTATTATAAACAGAGAGAGCGGCTGTGAGGAAAACGAAGTTAAGTATATGGGCGGCCATGGGGATGCCGATTTTTTGAAATATCAAAACAAAGGGGCTTGTTTCCATATTGGAGGCCCAATCGCTGGTTTGACCTGAAACAAGCATGTCCCAAGGGTACAGGGCCAACAGAATGAATACGGCGCCAATGTAGAAAATCAAAATTCGATAAATGAGCTGGTTTACGGCTTTAGGGATGCTTTTTTTGGGGTCGGAGGTTTCGGCCGCCGCTATCCCCAGCATTTCAAGGCCACCATAGGAAAACATGACGATGGGGATGGATAAGGCCCAGTTGACCCAGCCCTTGGGCATGAAACCGCCGTGTTGCCAGAGGTTGGCGACCGATGACGTTTCGGGGGCAAGACCACCGACCAAAATAATGGTTCCAAAAAAAATCATACTGCAAATGGCGAGAACCTTGATGGAAGCGAGCCAAAACTCAAGCTCTCCAAACATTTTTACGTTCACAAGGTTTATGGCGCTGATGACCACGAAGAAGAAAGCCGCGGTGTGCCATTGCTCCACATGGGGAAACCAGTAGCTGACGTATTTACTAATGGCGGTTAGTTCCGCCATACTGACCAAAAGATACATCATCCAATAGTTCCAGCCGGAGAATAACCCGGCGAAGTCACCCCAATATTTATAGGCAAGGGAGCTGAACGAACCTGCCACAGGTTCTTCTGCCATCATTTCACCCAACTGGCGCATTATTAGAAAAGCTATAACGCCGCCTATGGCGTAGCTTAGTAAAATCGCCGGACCACCCTTGCCAAGGGCGCTTCCCACACCAAGGAATAATCCCGTTCCAATGGCGCCGCCTAGGGCGATGAGTTGAATATGGCGGTTTTGAAGACTGCGGTGGAGGGTTGAGTCGTTATTGGAGGACATCTGTATTCCTATGGCGCCCCTGAGGCGTAGTGATGAAAAGTAAAAGTGTTAGATAAAGCGATGGCTGTCAATGGGCGATGAGGCTCGCCATGGCCCCTTGTTTCCTTTATTCCATTTGCTCTGTCTTGTTTTGCAAAGACATAAAAATATACGGTACAACAACAACAAAAGCAACTGCCATTGGCTCGCCTTAGCGCGTTAAGGTCGTTTATCTAGACAGGAAGATTTTGGTGTAGAAATGGACGCGTTAGTCAGGTCTTTGAGCGTGAAGTACACGTTAGGGGTATTTGGATTGCGCTGATATTCGGGCTACGGTGGCGCGAGGACGGCGCTGGCATTGGGATGGAAACGTTCTGAAACAGCGCCAGCGCCACGATCGGGCAGTTAGTAAAAACGTCTCCCTTCTTCGAAAGGGGAGACGCGGGGGAGTGAAGGGCTAAAGTATCTGGACAAAGGGGGGGTAAAAACTTAGGGCGCTTTGGGGGTATTTGTTTTTTCCTTCCACCATTCGGTCGCTGAAGAACCAATGGTTTGCTCCATGGTCAGGTCGGGGGGAAGTTTGAGGTAGAGAAATATCTGGGCGGCGTTAAAGCTTAACCCTTCAATCCATGAAAACTTTTGGTTCGGTCTGGGCATTTCGAGAATATCAAGGGTATTGACCGCTCGACCGTGAGATTCTGAACGCACCCAGAGGAGTTGTTCTGTGGAGTGTTCTGGCTCATAGGGAGCGCCAAGGCCGCCTCCTCCGCCAAAAAGAAGATGATAGATACCTGTTGCCGGCTCTAAAAAACGGTATTCAGATACATTGCCCCACGGGCTGACTCCAACAATGAGGTTGGCCTTACCTTGCAGGTCTTTTCCCGCCTGAATAATGTCGCTGATTTGTTGTGGGCTGGGGGCGTTGTTTTTATCTGTGCCTAAGGGAAAAAGCACCACGCCGACCTTGCCGCCGGGGATGTCGAAGACTTGGGTGACAGGTTTGTTTTTGACAGTAACAAAACCTTGAGGAACATCGCCAGCGTAGGTTTTCAGCCATTTTTCTTCGGCAGGCGTTAAATAGCCCATAGAAACAGGAAGAAGGGAGTGCGCTTTCACAAGGCGCTTGGCCTTTTCAGTTTCGTTGTGTTTGTTAATAGGGTCGTTGGCGTTCCAATCAGAACGGGCAAAACGCATGAGATCAAGGTCGGATAAAAATTCTTCTGCCCCAGCGATATAAATATGGGGCACGCCTTGATGGGTTTCGTTTAGTACGGTAGCGCGTCTGGCAAGACCGCCGAGGGAGTTGGTGCCGCAGGTGACGCAAGGATACATTTCGCCCTTTGTTCCCGCCGTGTAGGTGATGCGTAGTAAAACATCTTCCTCGCCCAAGAGGGCAGAAAGGTCATCGTTGGGGCCATAAGCGCTAGCTGGCAGAGGGAAAAGGATGCCTACAAGAAAAAGAAGCCCTACCAGAAAGAAGTAGGGCTGTAGTGATGTATTTTTCATGGGTGTTTATGAGTTGACGAATTCTTTAAGGTCTTTCCCAGCGCGGAAGAAGGGCAGGGATTTGGGTCTTACGGTGACCATTTTGCCAGTTTTGGGGTTACGTCCAACATAGCCTTCGTATTCTTTAATCTTAAAGCTACCCAGACCACGAATTTCTACACGCTGTTGTTGCAAAAGAGCTTCTTTCACACTGTCGAAAAAAGTGTTTACGACAAGGTTGGCATCGTCCATGGAGATATTCTCCTCTTCAGACAATGCTTTGATGAGTTCGCTTTTATTCATGTGGCTCTCCTCAAGCTAAGATGATACGTGTTTTGAGGCAAAGAGATGGCAAAATAATTAGAAATTGAAGTTGCCAAAAAAAATGTGTATAACCCACTTTAATTACTTGTATATTAGAACTTAACACCTTTGTCTAGTGGAATTTACTGTAACTTTCATTTTTCTTTGTAAGGAACCGCTATGGTTATGAG
>CAZYJQ010000125.1:0-3796 GCA_964647835.1 uncultured Desulfovibrio sp.
GAATGAAATTCCTTGGCGGATAGGTCAGGAAAGGCAGAGTCTTTCCTGTAGAATATCTTTGCCATCTTATAACATTATTTAGGACAACAATGACAGATTCATTAGATAAGGCGACAGCGCGAATGGCGGAACTCACGGCTCTTTTGGAGCACCACGGAAACCGTTATTATAGTTTAGACGCCCCTGAAATCTCCGATGCTGAATATGACGCCCTCTTTCGCGAATTGCTGGTTCTTGAAGAGCAGTATCCTGTATTAAAACAAGCCGATTCCCCTACCCAGCGTGTGGGCGGAGTCGTTGTGGATTTTTTGCCCAAAGAACGCCATTCAGAACGCATGTATAGCTTGGATAACGTTTTTTCTGGCACGGAATGGACAGAGTATATCGAACGCTTATCCCGACTTTTACCTGCTGAAAACCCCGCTACCCTCGCTTTTTGGGTGGAACCGAAGATGGACGGCCTCGCCATGGAGGTTATCTATGAAGATGGGCTGCTTAGCATGGCACTCACCCGTGGAGATGGCGAAGTTGGTGAGATTGTTACGGAAAATATGCGCACGGTGAAAAATCTCCCTTTGCGCCTCAAGGGGAACACTGTTCCAAAACGCCTTGAGGTGCGCGGGGAAGTTGTCATAGCTAAAAAAGACTTCGAAGCTTTGAACGCTCGTCAGGAAGAGCAGGGCAACAAAAGCTTTGCTAACCCCCGCAACGCCGCCGCTGGTTCTGTGCGCCAGCTCGATTCCTCTGTGGCGGCGAGGCGTCCCCTGCGATTTATTGCCTATGGAGTGGGCGAGGTGCAATGGGCAGATGATGAGGTAGCGCCTTCCTCTGAATTTGCGTCTTCAACTGAACTTTCGGATTCGTCTGATCACAAGGCGAATGGTGGTGTTAGGGATAATTGGGAAACCCAAAAAGAGGTTATCCAAGCCCTTCAATCTTTTGGCTTTGAGGTTGCAGCAGGTGCCAAATGTATAGAGTCCCCCGAAGTTGTTTTGGCGTGGTTTAAAGATTTGGAAGAAAATCGCGACAGCTTGCCCTTTGAGATTGACGGTGCCGTCGCCAAAGTCAACAGTCTGGCCTTACAAAATACACTGGGAACAACGGCTCATGCTCCCCGCTGGGCCATGGCTTGGAAATTTTCCGCCATGCAGGCACGCACCAAAGTGAAGGATATTATCATTCAGGTGGGGCGGACAGGGGTATTGACTCCCGTTGCCGAGTTAGAGCCTGTTAGCGTTGGGGGCGTGATAGTTTCGAGGGCTACTTTGCATAATGAGGACGAAATAAGGGCTAAAGACGTGCGCATTGGCGATAGGGTCATAGTCCAGCGGGCGGGTGATGTTATTCCTGAGATTGTCGGGCCGATTTTGGATGAGCGTGATGGGCAAGTACGAGAGTTTATTTTTCCTGCGGAATGTCCTGAATGCGGCAACCATGTGCATAGGGCCGAGGGCGAGGCCGCTTGGCGGTGTGTTAACGCTTTGTGCCCCGCCGTGCGCCTTGAGCGCTTTAAACATTTTATTTCAAAGGCTGGCTTGGATGTTAAGGGCGTTGGGGCCAGTTGGGTGGAAAAGCTGGTTGAAACCAAGATGGTGAAAACCCCCGCTGATTTTTTCCGCTTAACCACTGAAGAGCTGTTAACCCTTGAGCGCATGGGCGAAAAGCTAGCGCAGAAATTCGTCGATTCCTTTGAGGCTGTCAAAGAAACCATGACATTGCCAAAATTTATCGCGGCGCTGGGCATAAGGCATGTGGGACAGCAAACAGCCAAAGGGCTCGCTAAAAAATTTGGGAGCATGGAAGCCTTGGGGCGGGCAGATAAAGAAACCCTGCTAACGGTGGACGACGTGGGCGAAGAAGTCGCCAGTTCTATCATCGACTTTTTTATGGAAGAGGGCAATAAACAGCTTTTGGAAGATCTCAAAGACCAAGGTGCTTGGCCTCAATCTGCTCAAACAAAGAGCCAGAGTAGGGCGAACGTAACTGGTGAGGCTGACGCAAGAGCCGCTGGCGATTTAATGAGTGATGCGGCGCAGGCCTTAAAGCGCCTTGGAGGGCAGGAACAGTTAAGCCTTTTTGGAACTGTTGGCGTGGGCAATATTGGCATAGACAGTGTTGGAATGCCAGAGCCTGCTCTTCAAGGGCATGGGGCTGATGATGCTCTCCCCTTAGCCTCAGTCCCATCAGCTTCAGCGTCATTGCCTTTAGAGGGGAAACGTATGCTTTTCACGGGTAGTCTTTCCATGCCGCGCAGTCAAGCCGAAGCGATGGCAGAAGAAGCAGGGGCCGATATCGTCAGTTCTGTTTCCAAGAAGTTAGATTATCTTGTGGTAGGTGAAGCGCCCGGTTCGAAGTTAACCAAGGCGCAATCCCTTGGTATAACGGTTCTGGATGAAGAGGCGTTTTTGAAATTATTAGCTGGGTAGCTGGGAAATATTGAAAGAATTTTACAGGCTTTTTGAAGGGCTCCGCCCCTCAAGCTCCCCGCAAGGGGCATGATGCCCCTTGACCCCCCATAGCGAGAATTGAGCATCACGGGTTTTCCCCTCGAGGGGTGCAGGGGAAATCATTTCCCCTGCGAAAAGTCTTTTAGTTGTTTAAAGGGCTCCGCCTCTCAAGCTCCCCGCAAGGGGCATTATGCCCCTTGACCCTCCATAGGTGGAATTGAGCATTACGGTTTTTTCTCCTTCGAGGGATGCAGGGAAAATCCTTTCCCCTGCCAAAAGCTTTCCTCTCAAAAATCTCTTATCTTCCCTGACAAACACAAATAGCTGGCCTTTGAATGGATAAAAAATAATTAATTGCCCATTGTGACTAGCGGTATTTAAGGAATTACTATAATATGAATTCCCTTTCTGGCGTTGGAAAACATTGTCGGTAAATGATTTGTTGGTATTGCTGAGTCTTGGCTGACTGACCCGCTTCCACGCCGAACGAGGTTTACTTTGGTTATAGCACCTGTGGCTATAGTATATTTGGGGAGGTATGAAGATGAGTTTACCAGTAATTATTATGGGCGGCCTTGGTCGCATGGGCGCGACCCTTCTTCGGCTAGTTGCGGAAGATAAGGGACTTGAGCTTGTCGGAACTGTCGTTCTGGAAGAGCAGCTTGAGGAGGCTCAAAAGCTGGGTATTCCCGTATCATCTGACATTAAAACTTTTTTACAAGCTTCCCCCACTGCTACGGTTATCGACTTCACCGCTCCTGCTACCAGCCTCGCCATTGCCAGAGCGGTTGCTGAAGTTGGTGCCAGTCATATTATTGGGACTACGGGGTTTACTGAGGAAGACAAGGCGGAGCTTGATACCTTGGCAACCAAGGCAAAGATTTTTTGGGCGCCTAATATGAGCGTTGGGGTGAATACCCTCCTCAAAATATTGCCCCTTTTCGCCAGCATGCTTGGTGAAGATTATGATATGGAAATGATGGAAGTGCACCACAATAAAAAGGTTGACGCGCCCAGCGGAACCGCTTTGCGCATTGCCGAAGTTCTGGCAGAAGCCCGCCGAGAAAAACTTGAAGATATCGCCTGTTATCAGCGCGAGGGCATAATCGGGGCTCGTCCTCACGGACAGCTTGGCATCCAGACCTTGCGGGGCGGCGACGTGGTGGGCGATCACACGGTCTATTTCTTTGGTCAGGGCGAACGCATCAGTATTACCCATCAGGCGCATTCTCGCGATAACTTTGCCCAAGGCGCCTTGCGTGTGGCTCATTGGCTAACAAACCAAAAAGCAGGTCGTGTTTACAGCATGGCGGATGTTTTATGAGACTTGCCGTTTTACAGTTTGACCC
>CAZYJQ010000126.1:0-3783 GCA_964647835.1 uncultured Desulfovibrio sp.
CACTACTGGCTGACAGCCGTCTTGGCTGCCCGCTTCTTGGCTTCCGCTTTCTGTTCCGGTCCTGCCATTCTTCTCCTGCTGTGCGCCATCCTTAAGCGCTTCACAGGTTTTGACGCAGGTCGCGACGCCATTAAAGGCCTTGCGAAAATCATCGCTTACGCCATGGGTATTAACATCTTCTTGTATCTACTTGAGCTGTTCACCGCTTTTTACAGCGGAATGCCCGGTCACCAGCATCCTTTCTTCGCCCTGTATGGCGGACACGGTCAGTCCTTCTGGATTAACGGCTGGATGTGGTCGGCGGTGGTAATGTCCATTGTGTCTTTCCTCTTGCTGGCGTTCCCCCAAACTCGTGAAAACGAAAAGATTTTGCCTTATGCCCTTGTCATGCTGGTGGCCGCCACCTGGATTGATAAAGGTCTGGCAATGCTTTTTGCCGGGTTTGTGCCCAACACCTTCGACGAAGTGACCATGTACTGGCCCAGCTTCGCTGAAATCATGATTGGCCTTGGTGTCTACGGCATCGGTGCCCTCATTGTCTCGGTGCTCTGGAAGATTGCCCTTGAGGTAAAGAAAGAAGCCGGAACGTTTTAATTACAAAAACCCCGCTAGTGAAAAAGGAGGGCTTCGGCTCTCCTTTTTTATTTTAGGCGATTATTGAACGGAGTTTGGGTTTGTTTATATGAGGGGGCGCTGCCCCTCATACTCCCCGCAAAGGACATGATGTCCTTTGAACCTGCATACTTGTATTTCTTGATGTATTCCATCAAGAAATACAAGGGGGAGTGAGTAAACGAAGAAAAAGAAATGATTGTTCTGCCTAGTAAGGGTACTATGTAACATAAGTGGATGATATAGATTTTTATTGGCAAGATAAAAAGCATACAGGTTCCAAGGAAGAAACTTCCTTGGTGGATGGAGTTTGGGGAAGGCAAAGCCTTACCAAATAAGCCTTGAATACAATGAGGCCCTCTATCAGAAGATAAAGGGCCTCATTGTAGAGCGTTTTTTGTGTATGGCTTTATCGCGTAGCGACAGCTGGTTGTACTGCTGCTTGTTTGGTCTGCTTAGCCAATTTGGCAAGTCTACGAGCCTTCCTGTAATCTTGGGTATAAAAAGCGGCGTAGCGAATAATAACGTATGTGATAACTATTGCCGCGATGATTGTTTCCATGATGGCAAGCTCATGGAGAAAATGCATGTTCTTCCACAGCGAAGGGAAAAGACTTGCATGGGCGGCGGCCTTATGCAGGGCTGTGGCCCCAATGGCTAAAGGGAAGGTAAAGGCGGCGTACCCCGGGCTGAAAGGCAAGCGCAACAGGGCGAAACCAGCCACATACACCGTCGCCGTCATTAAAAGAGCGACACTCAGCAATACACCCGCCAAAACCAAGTTGGGTTCAGGGAGGATGGAGAGGTAACCAGCCAGCAGAAGACTCGCTGGCGCTCCCATGATGGCGATGGTGGGTTTCGCGGCGTCAACGATTCCGGGATAGAACATGAAGCGGTAGAGCATGATGGGGAGCATAATGGTATAGCAAGCCATGGCAAAATAGAGCAAAAGAGTGGCTTCGGCTATCATATTTGCGGGGGCAGTGAGAGCGGCAACGGCTATGCCCACGGGAGGCACGAACCAGCTGGGTACCATTTGGCGAAAGTCCCACTTGCGGGCCCTGAAAAAGATGAAGCCGAGCAAAAAGAAGCCGTGCAGAACAACGGCTGTTTTCCACATTACTTCACCACCAATGGGCGCCACCTGGGCGAGGGATTTAGATATAACCATGAGGCCCATGGCGGCCGTTGGTAAAATACTGCTGGTCACTGAGTGCATGAAATCCTGATAGAGAATTTCAGGGAAAACAATAAATTTAGTAAGCACAAGGGCAATGAGCACAAGAGCTACGAGGGCACCGGCGGCTTGAATCATGCCTTGGGCAGGGAAAATAAGTTCTATGGCTGAACTGATGCTGGCAATGCCGAGGGCCAAGCCGGCAACAGGGGTAGGAACGCGGGTAAGTTTAAGACCGATTTGAGCGAACATAGCAAAATCCTTTTGGGGGAAACCCTTTCAGGGCGAAATCCTTTTGTGTGAATCAGTAATCTTGAGTACAGTATTTACTAAATGAGTTGTTTAGGATATCGAAATAATACATATGCTCTGTTTAGGAAAACTATATGAATAATATTACTCTACGCCAGCTGGCTGTGTTTAGGGCCGTTGCTCAGCATGAAAACTTGGGTAAGGCCGCGGCGACCTTGTTTATTACCAAAGGGGCTGTTTCACAATCTCTTCAGGAGCTGGAGCGATTGCTCGATATTCAACTTTTTGACCGTGTTCACCCGCGGTTATATTTAAACCATGAGGGTCAGCGTCTCTTGCCCTTGGCTGATGAAATTCTTCAGCGGGCGAATGATATTGAGCTAACCTTTTCAGACAAACGCCATGATCACTTTTTAAGCGTCGGGTGTAGCAAGACCATTGGGAACTATCTTCTGCCTGAACTCCTACACCATTTTGAACAAGCAGGAGACTGGCTTCCCGATATTCACATTGCCAATAGTCGCAGGCTCTGTGATTTAATCGAAACTTTCCAGCTTGATGTAGCCCTTCTCGAAGGGGAGGAGCGTTATTCAGGCCTTGTTTTTGAACCTTGGCTTTTGGATGAAATGGTGGTGGTAGGCCACAAGGAGCATCCTCTTGCGGGTAGATCGGCCCATGCTTTGTCTGCTTTGCGTAAAGAGCGCTGGATAGTGCGCGAGCCTGCCTCTGGAAGCCGCGATTATTTCATGCATAATCTTGCGCCGCTCATTGGTATGCCGGAACCTGTGCTGACCATGAGCTCGCCGGAGGCTATCATGGGGGCCGTGAGCCAAGGGATTGGCGTAACCTTCACCTCGAGGAGGATTGTGGAAGGTTCGCTCTATAATGAACAGCTTAAGGTTATTCCCTTGGAAAAAAGGTTCCCTCGTACCTTTTCCATCTGCTATCACAAGAAAAAATACCACTCGGTCAGTATGCGGCATTTTTTGGAATTTTGCCGTAACTGGAAACGCCTCCATGAAACGGAAGAACAGTAGGGAGGCAGGTTGTTTTTGGGAAAAGAGAATGGGCAAGAAAGGAATGAAAAACGGGGAATGCGCGAGAGGGAGGGGCTGAGGGACGCGTCAAACTCCCTGCAAAGGGCTTATATAATAGAGGCACCCTTTGAACCCCTGTGGCTTTTGTACTGTAAAAAAAGCATAAAAAACAGGGGGCTAGAAAAGATAGGGGAGTAGAGGGAGCAGGAGAGATGGTTCTTTTGGGGTAGCTTGTTCTGCTTTTCCAGCTTGTTGATTCACGATTAAAAAATCAAACAGGTTCCAAGGAAGGAACTTCCTTGGTGGATAGGTTTAAGGAAAGGCAAAGCCTTTCCTTAGGAACATTTCTCCAAATCACTTTCAGTGCTCTTTACCACAAACGCAATACTTCAGCTCTATCTTCGTCTTTCAAGGCGGGGTTAATATGGTCAACGGTCACGGTAATGCCTGTTCCGCCTCGCACGTTGAACTTGCCTTCGATGGTCAAGCGGCGGGGTTGTAGTACGCTTATCAAGTCGTCGGCTATGGTGTTGGTCATGCTTTCCATAAAAGCGCCTTGGTTGCGGAAAGAGACCATATAGAGTTTGAAGGATTTTGATTCGACACAAAGTTTGTCTGGCACATAGTTAATGGTGATGACGCCAAAGTCTGGCTGGCCTGTTTTGGGGCAAAGGCTGGTAAATTCAGGATGTTCAAACTGAATCC
>CAZYJQ010000127.1:0-3782 GCA_964647835.1 uncultured Desulfovibrio sp.
AGCGCGGTGCCACGCACCTCGCCTTCGGGCATGAAGAAGGAGCCTCGGTTCAAATGAAGCATTTCATAGATATTGCGGTAATGGGGCTTGAGCCCATAGCCCGAAAAGAGCGGGTTATAGAACCGCTTACGAAGCCCTTGGGGCACCACATGGAGAATTTTGTTTTGTACGCCTTGGCCAAAGGAGGCCGCCTTACCCAAAAGGGGCAGACGTTTGGCAGGGGCCTTTTCTAAAAACTTGAGCGCCTTAGACTTGAGAGGATGCCCCATGGCGTCCTCTGCCTCCAAATACCCCCGCAAATCAAGGGAAACCTCGGCAGAAGCTATTTTCAAGGGACAGACGGACTCGCACTTGCCACAGGCCGTGCAATGCTCAACCATCTGCCGCAACTCTGTCAACAAGAGGGCATCGGCCTTGCCTGTGTGTACCTGTGTATAATAAATCGCTTCAATGAGCGCGCCCAACACCATATTTTTATTACGGGGCTGATAGCGCATGTTCTGTTCAGGAAAATACATGACACAGTGAAATTTACATTTTCCGCACCGGGTACAAACCTGAACGTTACGCAAGAGCGAAATAAGGCGCTCCTTATCCTGCAAACCGCTTTGGCGAATATCTTCAATGAGGTGGTTAAAGGAAAAGGTGAAGGGAACCACGGGCAACTCACGCTGGGTCAGTTTGGCGGGGTTCATAATATTTCGCGGATCAACAAGGTTTTTGTATTCCTTAAAAGCTTCCATTTTCTCATCAGAAAGGAAGGCGATTTTGGTAATACCAACACCGTGTTCCCCCGTAACCTCGCCGCCAAGCTCCTGCGCTTTGGCCATGACCTTGCGCGCCACGATATCAGCGTTACGCAGCATCATGGGGTCGTTGGAGTTAACAGGGATGTTAACGTGCCAGTTACCATCTCCGGCGTGCATGTGGCTCGCCACGGTAATGCGGGCTTCCTGCATGCGTTTTTCAATGCGTGTAATATCCTTGGCCACCGAGGGGTGGTTTTTGGACAAGGTGCCCAGACCATAAATGGCGTGCAGTTCGAGTTCTTGTTCAGAAAGCTCATCAAAGGGGATTTCGTTATTGATGATGCGCATGACATATGCCAATTCTTCCATCACCAAGGGATCTTCATCGAGGGACGGGTGCAGGTTGCTGGCTTTTTTCAAAGCCCAGCGATAAGCCCGCGCCATATACTCCACGTTAAGGGACTCTAAAAAGCTGGCATAGGTGGGGATGGCTTCCACGGGGATAACGATATCTTCGTTAATCTTAAAGCCCGAGGTGCGCTTGGCAATGGCGGAAAATTTATGTCTATCTTCCCAAAAAAGCTCGGCTTCGGCCTCGTCTTTGGCGACAAAGGTGGCCACGCTGTCATACAAGGCGCAGTTATAGGTAATACTGCGTACAGCATCGTCCAAAGCGTCCACGTCGTCGCTTTCGAGCTGGAGAATAAGGACAGAAATGGGATCGCCTTCATGCAGAGTGGATTTTTTTTGATACCCGATAACTTGGACATATTTCATGCCAAATTCTTCAAGGGCGGTGATTTTAACCAAGTCCCCGTTCTGTCGAATGGTATCGCGCAAAGAAACAATATCCTTAATAACAAGCATACTGTTTTCCATGGAACGACCAAAAAATTCAATGACGATAACACGATAATTTTTGGGAATATCATGGAGCATGAAAGTAGCGTCGATGATAATCCCGTCCGTGCCTTCCTTTTGAACGGCGGGCAATCCTCCCAAGGCTTTGTTGGTAACGTCCTTACCTAGACCCTCTTTGCGGATATCCGTACCTTTGAGCTTAATAACCGTGCGTAACCCGCCGGAGATATCGCGAACTTCAAATATGGCTTCATCCTCGGGCATAATCTTGTGCCCGGGGTGATCCTTTCGCGAAACCACAATAAACTCGCCCGTGGGCGTGACCATGCGAAAGGAGAGCAAGTTATCGATAGTTGTCCCATATTCAAAACAAACAGGGCCGCCAGCGTTTTCAGCAATATTGCCACCAATGGTAGAAGCCATTTTAGAAGCAGGGTCAACGGAGAAGAACAACCCCTTTTCTTTGGCCGCGTCAATGGCTCTGGCGGTAATAACCCCCGCCTGTAAGGTCATGGTTTTCTTTTCGGTATCAATGGGCCCGATGGCGGTCATTTTGGTCAGCGTCATAATAACCGTACGCTTACGAGCAGGCACAGCGCCCCCTGTCATGCCAGAGCCTCCGCCCCGCGGGATGAGAGCAAACTGCATTTCGTTGGCGAGATGCACAACGGCGGTTACCTCTTCGGCTGTTTTAGGGCTCACTGCCAACATGGGCAGCTCAAGGCGCAGGTCAGTGGCGTCGGTCATGCTGGCTACACGAGCAAAACGAGTGGTATCAATGGAAGACTCAGGAAGGATCTCCCTCAATTTATCAATGACTTCCAGACGAAAACGGTCGTCTTCTTCCCAAGCGCTCCAAAACATCGTAATGCCTTCATCAATGGTGTTGGCATAGTGCTGGGCAAGGCCACGACGATACATTTTAAATTGTTCGTTAACGCTTTGACGCACCATATCGGCAGGTATAAAAGGGTTATACATAGCCAAAAAAAGCTCTTCGGCTATTTTAATAACCATGGTGCGAACAGAATCAGGCCATTCACCAAACTCACGCTCAGGGATGCGCAAAATTCGTGGTACAAGCGACGGAGCCTCTATGGAAATATGGGGACCTTTAGAAAGCATGATATATCCTGATGGTTTTATCCTTCTCTATGGCCTCAACAAAGCGCCACAAAGAGAATAAAAGCCGAGTAAAAGCCGGGGAGAATCCGGTCATGAGAACAAAATAACAATAGTGCTCGACCTCGCGCCACTTTGGCGATAGCATGAGCAAATCGGCACTATTCCAGCGAAGGGGCCCTCTTTGAGGCGCCATTCTTCATTGGGTAAGAGTTAAATATAAGACGACTTTCTAAAATACACAAGACACCAAAAGGGTATTTTTCCCAACCCAGCGAAAACTATGCAAATTGACAGAGCCTATCTCGCCCCTCCCCGCTATACCGACCAACTCATTCAAGAACTCGAACGCGCAGGACAAAAAATTGTCTTTGTTCGCGACAGACTGGTGGGCGCCTGCGGTCCGGCCTATGCCGCTGTTTGGGCTGAAAACACATGGTATAGCCCCCGCCTCATCCCCATTGAGTCCATCAATGAAGGGGCCAAACTCCTCAAAGGCATCCAGCGCAACTGGGCCCTTTATCCCACCCAAGAACAAGGGCGTTCACGTCTTATTCAAGAAAAGCTCCCCCATGTCTCTGCCAAACCGCATATTTTTGGCGAGGCCCTGCCCTCGGCACCTCTGGGGTCGTGGACCTTGTGGGATAAGCACACACTTTTGGCCTCCGCGGCTTGCCAAAGCGCCTTTGTTCACGGGCAGGCGTCTTTTGTTGAAAATAAAACCGCCCCACCTAACCGCGCTTATCTCAAACTTTGGGAAGGCTTCACCCGCCTTAAAAGCATGCCCCAAAAAGGGGACTTATGTGTGGAGCTCGGAAGCGCTCCCGGTGGCTGGACCTGGGTTTTAAGCCAGCTTGGGGCCCATGTGTTCAGCATCGATAAAGCCCATCTTGAGCATAATCTTGAACGCCACCCTTTGGTGGAACATTGCATTGGTAGCGCCTTTGCCTTTGAGCCCCAATACGCGGGGGCTGTTTCATGGCTTTTTTCAGACGTGGCCTGCTACCCTGAAAGACTGTATGACTTGGTCTGTAACTGGATTGAACACAG
>CAZYJQ010000128.1:0-3724 GCA_964647835.1 uncultured Desulfovibrio sp.
AAATTACTATATAGGGATAGGACTGTGACTGTTAATCACCATGTCCGCGGTTCAAACCCGTGCTGGGGAGCCACTAAAATCAAGCCCTTATAGGAATTACTCTATAAGGGCTTTCTGATTTGTTTAACTTTGTGCCACTTCTGTGCCACTTTTTTAAATGAAGGCAGGTGATGAAGTGTTAACGTTTAGTTTTAAAAAAACCTTATTTTAACCATAAAAAATAGATTACCACAGACCTGGTTGCACAACGTAGTGCAACTAGGTCTGTTTCTTTATAACATTTGTTTCGTGATAGTTTTTTTTACAGAACACATTCACATTTTTTACAGCGGTATTTCATCCGGATTTTTGTATCAATAAGTTCTCCAAGTTTGTGCCCTGTGGCGCTTCCTGCCATAAAGCCTAATAAGGCTCCATGAAGGATGCTCAGCACTCCGTTTGCCACAGGGGGTGCTACAGCCATCATTGGTTTTATGCAGTTTGTTATGCCGAGGATAACCGCCTTTGTGGTGGTTGTGCCGATACCGGCGCAGGCTGAGCCTGCACCGATGCTTCCTCCAAGGAGTGTTCCTGTTTTTTCCATACTACGGTCTCTAACAACATATTTATTGGTTGCGCAGTGCGGACAAGCTGGAGTGGTATTTTTCATGAAAGCTCCTTTTCATTTTGAGTCAGAATTCGTTGGTTCTTTGTGGACACTCTAAGGCTGCTACGGATATACATACCAATGGTTATGGGCCTTGAGAGGGGATACCCTCAACTTACACGCGGTAAACTGAGGGTAGTCGTTCAAATCGTGAAACTATTGTGTTCAGATGGTGAGAAGTGCATTCTGCAACAGCCCAAACATGGTCGGTGCCAGTTCAGGAATGCTGTTAATAATGATGCTTTCCTTGCCTGGTAAGAGTTTCGCAATGGACACGTCACTAATGCCGATGCCGTAGATTTCTATACCGCACTGCTTCACCATGGTTATGGCCTGTTCAGCGGATTCAAAGTTGTTTGGGGAACCGTCAGTGATGATGAGAATAATCTTTCGATTCTCAGAAAGCGGATGCACCTGTTGCAAGGTCCATAGGAGCGCTGCATCCATGGGAGTATCCCCGGCAGCGGGGATATTAAACTCTTTATGACGCTGTTGACTGTGGGTAAGAATGGGCGACACCGTATCCCACGTGGCGGAAGGAGTCTTATTGTTATTGCCTGTTTGCATGAACTTACCCCCTGGGAAGGTAGTGATTCCCAAGCTTATTCCTTTAATGCCATGCAGTGCTGAAGCCACGGCAAAACAGGCATGGCAGGCCAAGGGCATGGCTGCGCCCATCATGGAACCTGAGCTATCCAGTAAAATATGGACAGCGGTATTTAGTTGCTGGCGCTCTCCCTGCTGCAAGAAGATTTTGGCATTGCCGGTACAAAGTTTATGGAGTTTATGGGCGTTGAGTTTACCGGAATACCCGCTGTGCCTTCTGACGATATGGGTACTTTGGAGTAAGGCTTGGAGCCGGGTGCGTAAGGCGGTGGTGGTCTGACGACAGGCATTGATTTCCTCTGGGGTTAAATTTTGGCGTTCTTTTTCAACCGGTGTGGCCACACACAACTGACTTCGCTGGTTTGCGCCTACTGCCGATAATTGTTCCCTTAATACCTCAATTCACCTGCCCTTGAAGCGATGAGGCCTTGTAGTTCTTGCACCAACTCGGGAGGACATTGGCTACTATCGTGCTCTTGAGCTAAAGGCCCCATTCTCCCGACAACCCCAGTCTTCTTCCCAACTTTTTGAGACTCTTCAGCTTGATTAACGTATCGTTTCAACAATTTGACTATGGCGCGGGCATAATGGAGGGCGTCATCTGTTGAGCCACAGTGATGACGCACTTCTTGTAAGATGGGGGTAAGTTGATGGATAAGGCTTGGATAATCCGTATCAATGGTTTGTTCTAAGCGCTGCACTTCACTATTCAATGCGGGCACATCCTTGTTTTGGAACATGAAAAAGGAACCCTGCCCTAATGCGTGTTCTTTTTGCCTTTGATGGCAATGAAACAGCTGCTCAAATCGCCCTCAAGCATTCTTGCGCCTTGAGGGCGCATTTATCTGTCTTGTTTGTACAAGACACCACCTGGGACGTTTTCATTGGTCACGACTGGCTCTCAACAGCACGAGCCAAAGGCGACTTCTACGATTGGATAGAGGGGCAGGAAAAGACAGAAATTCAACGGATACGCGAGCAATTCGCCACACTCGCCGAAGGAATAGCCTATGAGGAAGAATTCAGCGAAGGTGATATAATGGACGCCGTTCAAAGAACAGCCATCGAAGGCAACTATGACCTTCTTATCTTACCGCACCCCTTTTTGCGCGGTCTTGAACGGGTTCACAAGCGTTCCAAACGGTTACTCGACAACCTCCCCTGCTCAGTCCTGTATATTAAAGCCCCGGCGTAAATAACTGCACCAAAGGTACAGCAATATCTGCGTAGCCTAGTGTGGTCTCATTAGGCCTCTTAGGGCAAACCAACTAGCACTATCCCGCCATGAGACTTTCTCGGGCGGGATTTCTTTTCAGCTTTGAAAGCGAGGAGAAAACGTGCTATATTAGAGTTACCCAGTTTAACATTCAACCTTAGGAGTCTGTAATGAAATACGGCGTACGCAATGCGTTAAAAGCAACGGTTACCACTGTTAAAAAAGGCGATGTCATGTCACAAATTTCTTGCAAGCTCAACGAGGCAGGCGACCTTAGTTCCGTTCTGAGTACTGAATCAGTTCAAGACCTCGACTTGAAAGAAGGCGACAGCGTCCTTCTTTTGGTTAAAGCCATACACGTTATTCCTGTAAAAGAATAAAACCAACGGCTAAGGCCCATAACCGTCCGCCCCAAATAGTTCACAGTGGCGACCGACTGTGGGTAACCATGGGTAATGGCTACTTCCTTGGGCCATTTTGGCTACCCATTTTGTCTACCTACTCGTGTCCTTCTCTAAGTTAGGTTACTCGCTACTTATCTAGCGGACAGTCTCTCACAAGAAGAACGCCCCTCCCGGGGCGTTCTTCTTATAACAATTCATAAACCAATGATGCTATTCAATAATCGACCAAACTAGACCCTACCTTTTGCTACCGCCCTGCCTTAAGGTCGTCAAACCACTCTAAGGCGTAGGCGGCATAAGCATAGCCCGGCCCGCCACAGAGTAAAATAGCGATATTAACAGCCTCGACCAATTCTTCTCTCGTAATGCCAGCCTCAATGCCGACCTCCAGATGCGAGATAATACACGGCTTGCACATACGAGAAACAGAAACAGCTATGGCAATAAGCTCTTGGGTTTTAAAATCAAGAATTCTGTTTTCATTTTTGTTACAAATAGCCCCTCTCATATTCTTAAAGGCGCCGATAGCATCAGGCGAAGCCTCGGCAAACTTAACTAAGCCTTCGGTTATTTTTTGGGCTTCTTTCGTCGTTCCACTCATCGTTTTTCTCCTTCAGACTTGAGACTGTTAAGGTCATTACAACCATCAAAACACCTGTTGCTGACAACTTCGGCAGTGAGGTGATTAAATCACGCATCCCTTGCGCCATAGGCTATTTCACAGCTTTTCCATACCAAAAAACAGCCTATGACAAAGGGTACCTTTATTTGAAGACGCCCAACGACCTATACCCTGATAACCTTATCCGCCAGTTGCAGGCTTGTGACCACATCCAGCATATTCGTTGTTTG
>CAZYJQ010000129.1:0-3718 GCA_964647835.1 uncultured Desulfovibrio sp.
ACAAGGTTGACGCAGGTCATGGAGACCAGGGCTAAAAGCGCCGGAATCCACTGGGGCAGTTCGGGCCACCAGAAAGTACAATAGACGCCGACAGCAGTGATTTCAGCCATGCCGGTAACAATCCACAAAAACCAATATGTCCAACCCGTCAAGTAACCAGCGAAGGGGCCCATAAACTTATTGGCATAAGCGCTAAATGAGCCTGAAACAGGGTGCTCGACAGCAACTTCGCCGAGGGCACGCATGACGAAATAAATGATTAAACCACCGATAACGTAGGAAAGGAGAAGGCCGGGGCCGGCTGTGCGAATGGCGGAGCTTGAACCTAAGAATAAGCCCACACCAATGGCGCCGCCAATGGCAATGAGCTGTACGTGGCGCGATTCCAAGGCCCGCGTTAGATTCTCTCCGTTAGTTTGGGTGTCTGAAGTCATGAATCCTCCTCACAGTTTGTTATGCACATTATAATAAGAATGTGTTTTGGCAGGACATAACAAACATCGTTGAAAGTGAAAAAACAAAACCATACAAAGCGCGATTCATAAACGGGCCTTGTATGGTTGTGACTGTAGTAGCGGTAATACTGTTCATGAAACTAAATTACCGAGTTATACCTGAGTTGGCAGAAAAGAAGATATCTGGCGGCAAGTTAATAAACCGCAGGAATCTGAACTCAGGGATAACAATATATTGAAAGAACCATGCCTTTAAAGGACATCCACCAACGCCCCGCGCTGTCTTCAAAGAAGAACAGCTGAAGGGAATTTGATATGACCCAACCTTGTGAAGGTCAGGTTGTATTGGTAGAGGGTTCGGTTCGGTTGATAGTATGGGACTTATTCTTTGTTACTGGTTAACAATGCGAATGGTCTTTTCAGCTTGAGTACGCATATGAGGAAGGGCGTGTCTCGTGTTTCTACAGTGTGCTTGAGTCTAACGGGCTAGTATTCACATTTCAAAAAATTGGCTCAGACCACATGGGGTGGTGCTAACTCGTGCTAGGGGGCGATATAGAGTCTTGGAACTCGTTTGCCTACGGTGGTCACCATTTCGTAGTTGATGGTTCCCAAAAGTGCCGCTAATTCTTCAACGGGCAAATCAGAACCGCCGAAGAGTAGCACCTCGTCGCCCTCTTGAATGTCGCTAATTCGACTAACATTAATCATACATTGGTCCATGCAGATGTTCCCTATGATGGGGGCGCGTTGGCCACGAATCAAAACAGAGGCCTTGTTGCTTAAAAGACGTGTATAGCCGTCTGCGTAGCCCAGAGGAAGGGTGGCAATGACCGTTCCGGCAGGGGCTTTTGCTGTGAAACCGTAGCCAACACCTACATCGGTTCCAACGGTTTTTACCGCGGAAACACGAGCTTTGAGCTTCATAACAGGCTCAAGGGGGATGGGCTGGGTTGTTTCATCAGAGGGCCAGAGGCCATACAAAATAATGCCCGCTCTCACCATATCAAGGTGAGTTTCAGGCATATCTACAATGGCGGCGCTGTTGGCGCTGTGCTTTATGGGAATGGGGCCGGCTTTGGCTTCCATGGCTTTTAAGGCTCTGGTAAACTCAGAAAACTGCTTGTTGGCGCCTGTTTTATCCGCGCTATCTGCCGTGGCGAAGTGGGTAAAGGTGCCTTCGACATTCATGCGGGGGAGACCTTTCACATAGGCGTAAAAATCAGCTGCTTCATCAGGGGTTATGCCGATACGTGACATACCTGTATCAATTTTTATATGGACTTTGGCGTCGGTTCCCAGGGCAACGGCTGCGGCAGAAAGGGTGTCGGCTTGCTCTTTGGTAAATATGGTGGCTGTGAAGTTATTGGCGACCATATGCTGGGAAAAAATATCGGGCGTTGGGCCAAGGATGAGAATGGGGAGGGTTATGCCAGCGTCACGCAGGGTAACGGCTTCGTCAAAGATGGCAACACCTATATAGTCCGCGCCCATCTCTTGGGCTGTTTTGGCGATGACAGCGGCGCCATGACTATAAGCATCGGCCTTGACGATAGCGCAAAACTTGGTGTTTGGCTTAAGTAGGCCTTTGATATGTCTAATATTATTTTTAACAGCGGATAGATTTATTTCAGCCCAAGCGGGACGTCCGTAAGCCATTTAGTCCTCCAATGACGTAGCGCAATAGACCACGCGCCGAAGATTCGGCGTGTAGGGTACAGTGTATGGCTAAGGCTACGACAAAAATTAACTCAATGAAGCTTGATATGATCTGGTTTCAATGAAACCTATATATATTTTGGGCGCGGTGGCCTCTTAAACGCGGTTAGGTTCGTGGGAACCTTATATATATCGGCGCAGGGCCGAGGAGAATGAGGGGTGTGCCGGTGGATTAAGGCTCATTTTTTGTGATAAAGCGCTCAACCAGCACTCTTGCGAGAGTGAACGTGATTTTTTTATCATGCTCATATGGTTGCGTCAACAAATATTAAAAAATAACCCCTTCTTATTACCCTATCTATATGAATTTATAACATTAATTGCGCTTAAATTGCCCTTTAAGGAAAAGGTGTTAAAGGATTTGGGGTATGTTTACCGTTCTCTTTTGAGATGTTTGCGGGCTCATCTGGCTGTGAATACGCTCCTTATCTTGCTTTGGAAGGGCTTTGTGAAAGCCAGAACGTCTGGTTAGCGCCCACTCATCCACAGCGAATCTTTGAGTCTTTTTAAGGAAGGGGAGTCTTTGGAATAGACAGGCAGAAGGCGGGCAGGCTTTGTGATAATCCTTTTGGGGAGTTTTACCGACTGTGTCATTGATAGGTTGGGTGCGCGTTATTTGGGTAAACAATGGTGTGTGCATGAAGACAGGGAGGATAGGCAAAAAGAATATAGGCTCGCAGGTAGAGAAAAGGGGCGATGAGGGAGAGCAAGGAGTAAGCAGAGGAAATAAGACAGAGGCAGGACAGGAACGCTATAGTTGCAAGCCTCGATAAAGGGGGGAAAATTATTTACCCATAAAAACAGTGTCGAGGGTTTTAGGGCTGAGGCTCCCGGCGCTTAGGGTTTGCAGGGTCTGTTTGAAATTGTCAGTTTCCGTGGCAGGAAGGAAAAAATCCAGAGTAACTTCGGCGGCAAAGTCTGTGGATTCCACTATGCCAAAACTACTAGTGATAAGTACTTTGATTTGATCATAGAGTGAATAGGGGCAGACGAGGCGGAGCTGATCCCAAAGGCGCATGGTTACAACGCCCGCTGTGTCAAGGGCGAGTTTGGCAGTTTTGGCATAGGCGCGAACCAGTCCCCCAGCCCCTAGCAAAATGCCGCCGTAATAACGTGTCACAACACAGCAAACTTCAAAAAGTTCTTCTTGTTCTAAAACATTAAGGGTTGGCATTCCTGCCGTACCTTGGGGCTCGCCGTCATCGCTATAGCGCATAAGGTTCGGGCTGATGATATAGGCATAAACGTTGTGTGTGGCGTCAAAATGCTGTTTTTGCATGGCGCTGACGCGGACTTTGGCTTCTTCTTCGTTTTCAACCCGCCATACGCGCCCAATGAAGCGAGAGCGTTTTTCCATAAACTCGACTTCCCCATAGCCCGCTGGAACACGGTAGGAGGGACTTGTTATAGGATTCTGGTTCTTCAAGGAGGTTTCCACCTTAACTTAATACAGGGATATACAGCTCGAACATGCGCGTTTGAAAATAGCGCTCGTCGTAACGTTCATAGGGAAGACGCTGGTAATCATAGGTGTATTCACGTCC
>CAZYJQ010000130.1:0-3700 GCA_964647835.1 uncultured Desulfovibrio sp.
ACCCCTATGAAAAACCTGAGCAGAAGATGCAGGTGGAGTTTGTTTCTGTTTTGGCGCAAGCGCAAAAGTCCGCTGGCCTGTCATCAGTTTCGCAATTATTGGGCTTTTTGGGGGAATTGACCGCCATTGATGGAGAAGTTGTCGATAAGCTGGATGTTGATAAAGTTTTTGATGAAGTGGCGGGTATGCTAGGGGTTCAGCCGGGGCTATTGCGGGGCCGTGAAAGCGTGGCCTTAAGGCGGCAAGAACGTTCCCTCTCCATGCAGGAAGCAGGTCAAACAGCGCAGTTGAAAGAAGAGTTGGGGCTCGTGGGTGATATGGCTTCTCTGGCGGCACAGGTAGACGGTGGCGCTTTGCTGGAAAATATGGGCGAGAACAATATCCTTGAGGCGGACAGCCTCATTCCCAAGGGGCTGACCTTGGAAAACCTTGGAGTCTAGCCACGGAAAATGGCGTAAGGCAGGGGCAATTGCTTGCCGAGCCATAGATAACGAGTCCTAAGGTAGGGGTATGGGGATGAGGTGTTGCAGGATAATCGGGCAGTAATTGGTTGGTTATCGATAGTCTGCCTTAAGGGGGAGAAATGAAAACAAGAGAACATGAGGCGGTAAGGGAATTTACGAATGTTATGCGTCAACCGCAAGGGGTTCGCTTTATACGTCATCTTCTCCAGCTTTCAGGGGTTTGGTCGGCATCGTATGCAGGTGGTGACGCTCTCGCCACGGCCTACAATGAAGGGCGGCGTTCCATGGGGATTTATATTATGGAGCTGGTGCGAGCGCAAACGCCGGAGCTTATGGAGGAGTTGTTGGGCTGGCGTGAAGAAAGGCTTCACCTCAAAGATGCGGGAAAAGACGTGGAAGAGGACTAAGCCCTGTCTGGACGCAGGTCTGGAAGAGAAGAGTCAGAGCGCAGTGGGGTAATCTGTATGGGCTGTTCATGAGCTTTAGGACGGATTTCATAGAGTTTGTAGTACTCATGGGGAAGACTTCTGAGGAGGGATTGATGCATTGGGAAAACAATAGAGCAGAATCAGGAGAGAGGGGGAGGATGATGGAGGCTGATTTTTATGGTGGCGGCAGCGTGCAGGGAGGTGACTCGCAGAAAGTTGGAGAACCCCCTCAAGCCACGGGAAATACTATTCCCGCCATTGGAGGCAACGCGATTTCAGCTCCTTCAGGGGCGGGACTGCGGGGAACTCTCCTTGGAGGTAGCGAAGGGGGAGAGCTTGGCCAGCAGGCTAGCAAAAACAGACCTCCTGAGGCGGGTAAGGCTGAATTTGGGGGTAAATGAACTTAGTAATACTGAGTCTGGCAAGAATGAGTCTCGTACGGGCGAATCGGCTCATGCTGTGCCCCTGTCCCCTGATGGCTATGTTTTTGACTTTTCCTCAAGTGTGGCCGTGGACGAGCAGGCTTTGGCGGCCTTTAAGGAAGTGGCTTGTGAACAGGGCATTTCTCAACAGCAGGCGGCAAGCATTGCCAGTTTATACGCTGAACTTGTGGAGCAACAAGCGGCAGGGGAACAGGCCACCTTGGCTGAAAGTGAAGAGGCCTGGCTTAAGGAGCTTCGCCAAGGCAGGTATTATGCAAAAACCGTGGCCTCGGCCCGTTTGACCATGGAGCGTTTTGGTTCGCCTGAGTTGAACGATTTGCTCAATGAAACGCGCCTTGGCTCGCACCCTGCCCTTGTACGGTTTGTAGCCAAAATTGGTGAAGAACTAGGTGAACCGGTTTTCATGCGGGGCAAGGGGCATGGGAAAACAGGAAAACTGAACTTCTATGAAACCATGGAAGGGTAGTTGAGTCTTAGGCAAAGGAAGAGAAATTTTTCAGGGGAAAGGGGGTTTTCCTGAAAAGAAAAGCTAACCCCGTTCAGGATGGATTATATGGGAAAACTGGGACTTATTTCTGCGACGATGACTGACATTGTGAACCGCATGGATCCCGATGGCAAAATCGCCACTCTTGTGGAACTGCTTAAGCAAGATAACGAGATTTTGCGGGACATGACCATGGTGGAGTGTAACAACGGTTTGTCGCACCGCACCACCGTTCGTAAAACACTGCCTGAGGTCGAATTTCGTAACTTTAACGAAGGCGTTAAAAAAAGCAAATCCACTACCATTCAAATTGAAGACGGCACCTCCATGGCAGAGGCCTACGCCGATGTGGACAAAGACCTTGCCATGATTAACGGTAATACGCAGGAGTTTCGTCTTTCCGAAGACCGAGCCTTCATTGAAGCCATGAACCAGGAACAAGCTAAAACACTTTTTTACGGCAACTTGGAAAAAGAGCCCAAGAAGTATACCGGTTTCGCCCCTCGTTTTGGCAAGCTGAGCTATGACAACGTCCTTGACTATGGTGGAGTCGCCGACACCAATACCAGCGTTTGGCTCATTCCTTGGGGAGACAATACCGTGCATGGTATTTATCCCAAGGGCAGTGTGGCGGGTTTGCAGGTGAAAGACCTTGGCGAGCAGACTGTTTTGGATGAAGAAGGCGGTATGTTTCAAGCCCTTCGTAGCCATTATCAGTGGAAACTTGGTCTTTGCGTGCGTGATTCGCGTTATGTAAAGCGCATTGCCAACATCGATATGGCGAATATCAGCGACATCGTTGAAAAAGGCACGGTCAATCAGGAGGCCGGACAAAAGCTTATTCGTCTTATGATTGCCGCTGTCAACCGTCTGCCTTCCATCTCGTCTTGCACACCTGTTTGGTACATGAACAAAGACGTGAAGACCATGCTCGACATCATGGCTATGGAAAAAAGCAACGTGCATTTGGCCATCACCGAGTTTGAGGGCAGACCCGTAACGCGCTTCCTCGGTTTCCCTATTCGCCAGCTCACAGCGCTCATTAACGCTGAAGAGCGTGTGGTTTAACGCTCACATACCATTTGAGTTTGAGGGGAAACCCTCAAACTCAAATGGTGGTTATAGCTTTGAGGGTAATGAAAGGAAAAGAGGGGAGAGAATGAAGAATCAGGAAGGGGCGCTGGGGAGCAGCAAGGCAAAGAGCAAAAACATCAATACAAGGGCAACGGAAAAGGAGCAGGGGGATTGTGTTGTGCCAAGCACCAAGGCAAACACAACGAAAAGTGCCGAGCCAAGTGACAAGGCAGGCGCAAGGTGTGGAACCATACCGGAGCCCATAGCAGGCAGAGAGCCAGAAAAAGGGCCAAGGAAAAGGACAAGCGAAAAGCAAACTCCCACAATGGCTTCGGAGAAGAATAAAGCGAAAAGGCAAGAAAAACTGTCCAAAGCCTCGCCCGCGAAACCAATGCATACGGAGGAAATCGTCGCAAGGGCTGTAAAGATTGATAGGGGGGCGCTTGATGATGAAACATCGGCGGGGAGAAGCGGCTCAGGTAAATCCGAGCTTATCCTTACCTGTCCAGAAGATTCAGCTGGTAACAGTAGTCCTAATCGTCAGAACGGCAAGGCAACAAATCCAGCCAAAGTTGAAGGAAGACTCTATAAGTGTCGCGCTCTTTGTTTTGTGGATGAAAGGCTTTGGAAGCCCGGGGAAAAGCAGTATTCAGCGTTGCCACTCAATGCTTTGCATTGGGAACTTGTTACAGAAGAAACAGAGTAAAGAACCTGATTTGAGGCAAAGCCCGTAGCAAGTTTTTGGCTCAATATCTTATGCATCAAGAATAAATCGGTACAAAGGGGGAAACCGTGTATTCAACG
>CAZYJQ010000131.1:0-3696 GCA_964647835.1 uncultured Desulfovibrio sp.
AATAAAAAAGGACTGGTTAAAACCAGTCCTGTCTTTTTAGTGGTAGCCGGGGAGGGATTCGAACCCTCATGAGCGTTCGCTCGCCGCATTTTGAGTGCGGTATGTCTACCATTTCATCACCCAGCCATGTTGATTGAGCCTGTTAAATCATATAGCTATAGAGGCGGTGCAAAGGTACTATTTGGAATTTTTTACGCCAATCCCAAAATCTTTATTTTTGACCGCACTAGGGGAACCTTATAGTGCGATTTTTAGAGAAAATCAAGTTGTTTTTCAGCTTTTGTTTACTTTCTTTCATCTCTCTACCTTGGGTAGAAATTCGGTTTGCGCCTCCAAAGCATCAACCGCTGAATTAAGGTAATCCGCACCGCAATAGGCAGGACAAGACAATGGCATAGCTTACCTCGTCTCCTGCGGCCTCACAACAATAGGGAGAGCCTTAAAAGAGTCCTGCTCTAAATAAGGGGTTAAATCAACAATATCCGAACTACCACAACGGCGAGCTTGTATACCATGCACAACTAACTCATCAGGAACATCGTAAGGAAATAGTTCAGGGTCCCCACCATAAAAAGTTAAAGTGATATAAATAGTATCATTTGCACGGTTAGACCAGAAACAGTCCCCAGCTTGCTTTGACTCTTGTGTTACTTCACCGCCATCCTTTGGATACTTCATTAATCCTACATTAGTCTGAAGAGTAACACTATCAAAAGAGTCCTTATGGTCACTAGATGAAAACCGAAGCCGAAAAGCCAGATGCTTGCCTTGTCCATAACTGGTATCGTAGTGTCTCATAGACACACTGCGGTCTATCTCGCTTGAGGCATGGGCGTGATTATCTTTTTGAGAAATTGTATTGTAGTACGGGATTGAGGAAAAAAGTTTACCCAGCGGACCACCTTCAAACACAGCTAAATTCACATTGAGCAAAAGGGTAATAAGCAATACACCACCAATGACTTTTATAAGTGTACCGAAGATTCTCCGCATCTCTTCCCTCCCTTCATGGATAGATAGAAAATTCAAGAAAAAACCCAAGATATGCAAACGGTGCTTAAAAAACACAAAAAAAGAAAGTGCTCGCTTAGGATACCCCTAGAGGCTCTAGATGATTTCTCGGTATATCTCAGTACCTCTAAACCTACCTGAAATCCTCCTCCCTATCAACACCTATCACCACTAATACCTTCCCATCCCCGATAAATGTCCAACACTATAATCAACTTACAGCTATGGTGGCGTAAATAATATCATTCAACCTTCATTACCTTGCAGAATTCAAACAAACGGGCGACCAAGTAGACAGGCTTCCACCTGCTCCAGAAGTTCAACGACCAACTATGTGGACAAGACTCCTCATTTCTGCCACTACGTATGGAATGGTACAACTCAATGAGCCGGGTCAGGGTCACTGCTCTCCCCTGAGAGCAACCCTAGCTACCCAAAGACATCACTCGTAGGTTACGGCATTTTCAGGAAAGCTATTTGCCAAAAGCTCCTGAACCCTAATGCCGCAACCTTTACCGCTTTTGCAATGGAAGGTACTATTGCTTTCAAATTCAACCTCTAACCACTACGGAGAATGACATGACTCCCCACCTCACTATCACCTATCGCGGCGGAATCACCTTTACAAGTTCTCACGCTGATACTCAAGCGATAATCCTCTCTGACGTGCCCACCACTCCCGAAGAGCAAGCCAAAGGCTACACCCCTGGTGAAATATTAGCATCGGCCCTTGGCTCTTGAGCCGGAAGCATGGTAGCCCTGTACGGGCTTAAGAACGCCATAGATATGTCCGGTTTAACAATCGATGTGACCTTTGAACACGATGAGAAAACCAACATTGCTGATATCACCCTTGTCTTTGCTATGCCACAACATGACTACAGCGACAAAGATAAAAAAGTCATCGTCAAATATGCAGAAACCTGCCCAGTTGGAAAAATGCTTGCTGACTCTGTGCGTAAAAATATGCAATTCAACTGGCCCGACGCCTAAGGAACCTTGCCCCTAAAACAGTAAGGTTTTTTAAAACTAGGCTTGCCTTTCTCGTTAAGACTTACCCCAAACGAGTCAGGGGAGTCCCCCTAACGACTCAATGAAAAAATGCGCCCTCTATGCTTATACCTAGAGAACATAGAGGGCGTAATTCTATTCTCTTCTCGCCGCCTCTTTAATCTTTTCACTAAACTCATCGTCTGGCTCGTAGGGCACGCCACAGGTTTGTACTTCTTCTCTAATGACTGTTTTTATTGAGTATTATTTTTTAACGACAGAAGACTTGCCTAAAACAATTCTCCTGTATATAAAAAAACATCTCAACAACTTACTGCATTACAACTTCTAAGAAGGAGAACATATGCTTTTCAAAAACTTTTTGCGGTTGGCAAGTCTGCTTTGCATTTTGACCTTTATTGTAGGTTGCACCTCTAACGCCAGTGAAAAGATTGAGGGCCGTTGGGTTCTGGATGTTCAAAAAACCCGCGACTATACTCCCCCCAGTGAGGAGGAAAAATCTCTGCTTGAGCAAAGCAAGGACTTGGTTGAACGAGGTGTGCAAAACATCATGGAAGACACCGAACTGACCTTTAACACCAAAGATAAAACCGTATCAGGAAAACTCTTTGGCGTATCCATTTCTAATAAACAGTATGGCATTGTTAACGACTCGTCCGAAAATTGCACAATCGTCGTCATCAACAGTAAGCTGACGATTACCCCTAAGGGCAATAGCCTGACCCTTCAAAAGGAAAACGGCGACATGTATTATTTTAACAAAGCGCAATAAATCCAACAATAAAACACACCTTAAAGGCGGAGTTAGCATTTACTTCGCCTTTATTTTATGGAGAGAAGGAGCAAAAAATGCGTTCTCAAAATGGTTCAAAAACCCACCACACAGCTTCTTCCCCCCGTTCATAGTCTCCCCCTGCATAACGGCCCCCAAAAGGCGACTTCCTATCTAGGTCCACTACAATTCCGTAAAAAAGGGGGGAATCTTCACCCCAAGGCCTTGCTTTATACGCTCCCGACATTACTATTGAGGTAGTCAACTTTAATCCTCACCAAGGAGTATATGATGAGCAACCTCAGCGCCCTCAAGGCTAACTTTGATGCAACTCACGGAATGTTGTTACAATTCATTGAAATCTGCCCCGATACCATTTGGACCAAAACTTCAGGTGGCTTCCCCGTATGGCAACAGGTTTTTCACGCCTTCGCCTGCTATGATTTCTTTATCAGAGATGACAAGGCAACACCAACAGCCCTTATGTACGGAGAAAAAGAAGGGGATGTTGTCGCCTTTAAGGAGCGCCCCACTGCCCCCTCCAAGGACGAGGTCATTCAGGCAGGAGAAAAAGCCAAGAAAATGGTAGATGATTTCGTTGCCAAGCACAGCGACGCGAGTCTTTCGGAAAAACATGCCGGTGTTTCAGCACGATTAGGCAACGAAATGTCCAACGCTGGCATGCTAGGCTTCCTTGCGGCGCATAACCTCTATCACCTTGGCTGTGGTGACTCTGCCCTGCGTGAAGAAGGCTTAAGCGGCGTTTTATAATTTTTTTTCCTTTTTACAACTTATTGCTTGACTAAGTTCCGGTAAATAGGTAGTTACATCTCTGCGCAGACGAAATTGCGCTATTCCCCAGTAGCTCAGCAGGCAGAGCGGGTGACTGTTAATCACCATGT
>CAZYJQ010000132.1:0-3643 GCA_964647835.1 uncultured Desulfovibrio sp.
TGGCGTTAGCTTCGCCATATTGGGAAAAAATGGAACAGGGGATAGAGCATTCCACCCGCTGGGTTTGACGCAGATCGGTAATGGTTACACGGTCCGGATAGGAAAAGAAAAGCAGGGGAGCGGGGGTGCTGTTGTGGCAAATAACTTCCGAGTAAAACTTATATTGGCTGCCATCAAGGGAGAAGGAAATATTGATGGGGGTTTTAGGATAAAATGAGGTAATGGAAAGCATAAGGGAAGGAAAGAGCCCGATGACAAAGGCATAATCTTCAGCGCCAACGAATCTTCCCTTAATTTTTTGCTCAGCGTTTGCCCCAACGTAGTTTACCGAGAGTTCAATCTCATGGCCCATGGGGAGATTCAGTTTGGGAAGTGATTCGTGACGGCGATGAGTGACTTGTTGGGTCATTCTTCTTATCCTTATCTAGAAGTGAATTTGCGGATGAATATGTTATATACTGTAATGCTATAAAAGCTCAAGGGGCAATTAGTTGCTTCCTCCCCCTATTTTTTATTGAGTCCGTATTTTTTGAGTTTATATTGCAGAGTTCGCCTGCTTATGCCTAAGGCTTCGGCAGTGTTTTGGCGGTGCCCGTTATGAAGAGCCAAGGCCTTCAGAAGGGCTGTTTTTTCCGCATGCTCTAACAGGTGGGCTTGAGAACCATATTCTTGCTGGTGGGTTAAATGGCTCCCTTGGGGGTGGGGAAGATGAGATTCATTGAAACTGCCAGTGATACCAGAAGGACCGGAAGGGCCAGAAGGGATAGATACCTTAGGTCTGTGGTTGCCTTGTGGATTCCTTTGCTGTTCCCTTGGCTCTGATTCGCCCAGGCTGTCGTTCTTACCTGTCCCCGCAGGGCTTTGCCGCAAGGGGGCTTGAGCTCCCCCTTTGGGGTGTTGATGCAGGGGTGAAGGGGTCATGTTTAATGGAAGTTGTCCTTGGTGGCGAGGGCTTTGACCGGGGTGCGCCGCGGTCAATATATGAGCGGGCAGAGAGTCGGGTTCTAAAATGTCCGCGCGGCTTAAAATAAGGGCGCGTTCAAGGACGTTTTCAAGTTCCCTCACGTTGCCGGGCCAGTCATAGGCCGTGAGATACTCGAGAAAAACCGGGCTGATACTGCGGATGTTTTTTTTGTTTTTCTGACTGAGTTTATTGAGAAGATGGTTGACCAGAAGAGGCATATCTTCGAGATGATGCCTGAGGGCCGGAGAGGCAACCTCAAGGACATTAAGGCGGAAAAAAAGGTCTTCTCGGAAGGTGCCGTTATGCACAGCCTGACGCAAATCCTTATTAGTGGCGGCTAAAATCCTCACATCCACAGCGAGGGATTTAACGGAGCCCAGCGGTTCTACCACACGCTCTTGAATGGCACGAAGCAATTTGGCTTGCAGTTCCAGTGGAATTTCCCCTATTTCATCGAGAAAAAGCGTTCCTCCCGAAGCAAGCTGAAAACGGCCCGGTTTATCTTTCACAGCTCCTGTGAAAGCGCCTTTTTCATAGCCGAAAAGTTCGCTTTCAAGGAGTTGATCGGGTAGAGCCGCGCAGTTGACCTTAACGAGGGGTTTGGCACTACGAGAACTCGTGGCGTGCAGGGCTTCGGCGATAAGCTCTTTGCCCGTGCCGGACTCGCCTGTTATTAAAACTGTGGCTTCGCTGGGGCCTGCCTGGCCTATAAGTTCCAGGATACCGTTAATGGCGGGGCTGTTGCCAATGATGGCGTTCAGGGCGTCGTTGGACGAAACTTCGGCCTTAAGGCGGGTGTTTTCCCTATGGAGACAGCTATATTCATGGGCGCGAGTCAAGGTCAGGAGGAGTTCATCGTTGTCAGCGGGTTTTGTTAAATAGTCAAATGCCCCGTGCTTCATGGCGTCCACCGCCGAGCCGACTGTTCCGTAAGCCGTTAAGAGAATGACCGGCAAAGACTGGTTGATGGTGTGAAGGGATTTGAGGGTTTCGTGCCCGTCCATGCCCGGCATTTTCATATCAACCAAGGCCACGGTAATGGCGGGATGCGAGGCGTATACCTCCAAGCCTTTTTCGCCGGACTCAGCTTCATGCACAATCCAGCCCGCGTCTTCGGTGACGGCCCGCACCATAAGGCGGTGGCTGGCTTCGTCATCTATTACTAAAAGTATCTTATCCATGAAATTCTCGTTGTGGTCTATGCATTTTCAACACAGGTATTGCCTCCGGCACCATCTGTTTCATGGGAGGTGGGAAAGGCCAGGGAAATGGTACAACCTTGTCCAGGGCTCGAGGTAATACCGACATAGCCCCCATGGTCAAGGGCTGTGCGGTTGACAATGGCCAGGCCAAGGCCTGTTCCCCTTATCTTATCGGTATAGAAGGGCTCGAGAGCTTGGGCGAGCTGTTGCTGGTTCATGCCTTTGCCTGTGTCTTTGACGCTTATATAAGTTTTATCATCTTTTTTGCAACTGGCGAGGGTAATGCGCTTTGGCTGTTGCTCCATGGCGTCGATGCTATTGAGCAGGAGATTAAGCAGGCATTGTTTAAGGGCGTCCTTGTCAGCGACGACGGTTGGCGTCTTAAAATCTGTCGTGAGTTCTACGTGTTTTTCCTGCAGGTCAAATTGCAACAGGGAAGTGAGTTCTTGAGCCAGTTGATGCAGGTCGATGGGCTCAGGACAAAGAACTTTGGGGCTGGATAAAAAGAGAAGATCGGTAATAACTCTATTGAGCCTGTCCGCTTCAAGAACCATGGTTTTTGCGTATTCTTCTTCGGGTTGCTGACCAGCCAGTTTTTTAACAAAGTATTGGGCAAAGCCGCGTAAGGAGCTTAAAGGGTTGCGAACCTCATGGGCGATGGCCGCCGCCAAAGCGCCAATGGATGCGAGTTTCTCCGCTTCAGCAAGGTTGCGCTCCAGTTTATGCAGCGTTGTACGGTCGCGAATTATGGCGAGGTAGGGATAGTCCGTTGAGCGCTGGATAGCCACCGTAAGCAGTTCCAGATGTTTTCCGTTTAACTGAACCGTTTGCCACTCCGGTACATGGTCGTTATGAGGTTCCGTAATGACGCCTCGCAGGGCGTCGGGGAGTTCCTCGAAAGAGCGGCCCGCAAGGGTGGGTAAGTGGGTTGCAAGGATAGTTGTGGCGGCTGGGTTGGCGGCGCGAATGGTAAAATCGGCGTTAAAGAGCAGAAGACCATCGGGGAGGTTGTCCAGCAAGGTAGTTTGGAAACGCTCGAGAACTTCAGCGCGGTTCGCTTTTTTGCGGCGGCGTAAATATAAAAAAGCCAAAACCCAGCACGACAGCGCCGCTAAAAAGATAAAGGCCGATTGCAACAGCACCGAATCTTTCATCTCCACGTCAAGTTGATCAAGTTTTTGGGTATCAAGTCCCACAAGCAAAAAGAGCGGTACAGGAGGGCTTTCGTGGAGTAAGAGGTATTTGTTGTTGGGAGAGAATATCTCCTTGCCCACTATGAAAACGGAGTTATCCTTGAGGGATATTTTACCGCTCCATTTGCCTGCCGAGAGCAGACCTTCGAGTATGGCGCGGGGCAGGGTAATGGAATCTTCATAGCTATCGGCGGTGAGGAGCCTTCCGCCACGGTGGTCAATGACGCCTACAAAAACAATATCTTCGCTTTTTTTCAGGGTGTCGAAAAGGACGTTGGTGCGTC
>CAZYJQ010000133.1:0-3602 GCA_964647835.1 uncultured Desulfovibrio sp.
TAGTCAGGCAAAACCTCTTTTTCTCCATTGCCTATAACGCTTTGGTTGTCTGCGTCTTGTTCGCCTCGGGAGTAACGCCCTTTGCGGCGGCTATTGCCATGCTGCTCAGCAGTCTGACTGTTTTTATGAATACCCTACGCTTGCTATAAAGGGCTGGTATTTTTCGTCGTCCATCCTGTATTAATTTTTCTGTGCCTTTGGTTGTTATTCTCCTGTCTTCATCTTCTTGGTTAGTCTTGTACCGAACTGGTCATTTTTCTTTTTCCTTACCGTAAGGAAGATGTCTACTGGCGCTTAATGTTCCATTCAATGAGTATTTAAGATTACCGTAAAGTAAAGCCAGTCACACTTTTTCAGTCTGACTGGCTTGTTTTATGAGGCTTTCTGGTTAAGGCCCAAGCGGAGTTCGGTTATATTGTATACCCATTAGCATGGTTATACTGGCGTTTCTTTAACCAAGCCTATTTTTAATGGCACTTGCCAATAGAGAGTTTCGCAAGGGCTACTGGGGCGTTTTTGTCGTGCCCGTCAGGTGGTCTTCGGTTCTGAGCTTACTATGTTTATAGCCATAGAGAAAGTAGACGACTATCCCAAGGCTCGCCCAACAGGCAAAGAGGATGAGGGTGCGGTTTGGCAGGCTGTACATAATATACAGGCAGGAAATCACCGCCACAGGAACGACAATATTGGCGGCGGGGCATACAAAGGGGCGGTGAAGATCGGGCATGCGTTTGCGCATTACTAAAAGACCCGATGTGGCAACAACAAAGGCAAACAGAGTCCCCACGTTACACAGTTCAGCCACAAGACTGATGGGTAAAAAGCCGCTCATAATAGCGACGCCGCCCCCTACAATCATGGTGATAATGTGAGGGGTGCCATATTGAGGGTGAACTTTGCATAAAGCGTTGGGAATAAGGCCGTCCCTGGACATGGCGAAAAAAGCTCGGGTTTGGGCGTAAATCATTACCAGACAAACGGTGGTAAGGCCCGCCACAGCACCAACGCCAACAAGGGCAGAACCAAAATGATAGCCAAGGGTGCGAAGGACAAGGGTCACGGGTTCGTCAGTGTTTAAGACTGTGTAACTGACCGCTCCCGTCATTACGGCGGAAACAGACACGTATAAAATGGTACAGATGATAAGGGAGGCGATGATGCCAATGGGCATATTGCGCTGGGGGTCGCGTGTTTCTTCGGCAGCGGTGGCGAGGGAGTCTACCCCGAGGTAAGAAAAGAAGATAACGGCGGCACCGGCGGCTATGCCTGCTTTTCCATAGGGATAAAAAGGAGTCCAGTTCGTTACATCTACCTTGGGGCCGGCGATAAGAAGGAAGATGAAAATGGCGGAAAGCTTGATAAAAACAAGAATACGGTTTGTTTTGGCGCTTTCTTTAATGCCTCTCACGAGGAGAAAGGTGAGGAACAGAGCCAGTAACATCGCGGGCAGGTTAACGATGCCCCCGTCCCACGGGACACTGGTTAGTTCTTTGGGGATAGACAGCCCCGCGGAATTGAGCAGTCCAACAAGGTAGGCGGACCAGCCGCCAGCAACGGCGCTTGCCCCAACCGTATATTCAAGAATAAGCACCCAGCCCACCATCCAGGCGGGAAATTCACCCGTTGCCGTGTAAGTGTAAGTATAGGCGCTTCCCGCTATGGGAATGGCGGCGGCCATTTCAGCATAGGCGAGGCAGACGAGGATGCAGATAAAGCTTGAGAGGACGAAGGAAAGCATAATGGCGGGGCCTGCGTGAGTGGCGGCGGCACGGCCTGTGAGCACAAATATCCCCGCGCCAACGATAACACCGACTCCGAGTAAGGTCAGGTCGAGGGCACCAAGGGTGCGCCTGAGGGCATTTTTTTCAGCGTGTTGCTTGAGAACGTCTATGCTTTTTGTACGAAACAGGTCCATGGAAAGCTCTTTTGAAAAAAGGTTATGCGGTGTAAGGGGCATGAGGGGGTTCTACCCTCACGCCCTTGAAAGAGGGCAACCGTAAAGGGCGGCTGATGGTTCTGGCAAAGGAAAATTCGCATAACCATAAGCTTGTCCAGAGCGGGAAATATACAACTGATTGAAACAGTGGGCAACCATAAGTGAAGAATACTGGTATTTTCTTCGGGCGGTTTTTCACCCAGAGACGGTAATACTGCTTATTTCCCCTCAGTGAGGGAGCGCGCTTCCTTCGCTCTACAAATGGCTCATTTGATTCTATAGAACAATCATAATTTGGTTCTTTTTTGCATTAAAACTATAAAAGATTATAGCGGTTTTAGAAGAATTAAGAGTTTTCCTTGCGTTTTCTGGTGGCTTTGATAAAGATGGATACATAAACAGGAATTACTCCTAATAGGAGGCAGTATGGGATACGTTTTTCATGGCCTTTGCATCACCGCCATTGTGGTGATAGGCATATTTGCCATGCGCTTTCATACGGGCAAACCATGGCAGCCCAGATGATTCCCCATGGACTTGCAGCAGTTGCTGCAATTAGAAAGGGATGACAAGACCTCTTCGTCTCAAGGTTCGCAACCAGATAGTTGTTATATAGATACTAAGACGAATCCTGAAACAGCGAAAGCGACCGATAGTCACGGTGATTAAGAAATATGTTAAAAAAACGCTGCCAGCCATAGCCAAATTTCCATGAGTGCTTATAGTATCGGGTAGGGTCATTGATTGAAACGGTTAAAGGCGGGATGCCAACCTCCTGTGAAGTAATCTGATCCGATGGTTTAGCCTTATGGCGATTTGATGGATATAGGTAAAAAGTTTTTTGTGGTGCTAATAACCCTGCAGGTGGATTTTTCTTCCTGTTTAATTGTAAACTGACCTTTCTCGCGCTATGTTGAAAAGTGATGACTCATGGGTTCACAAACTGTTCAACGTGTTTACGCATGATAGTCTTTGGTTCTTGTTAGGGATAACGCGGGAAACTGAACAAATCTAAGGAGTGCTCATTATGATTAGTGCAAACATGCAAAAACTGCTGAATAAACAGATTAATATGGAAATTTTTTCTGGCTACCTCTATATGGGGATGGCCAACTATTATGAAGAGCAGGGCTTAAGCGGTTTTGCCCATTGGTTTGAAAAGCAGAACGCTGAAGAGTGGGATCACGCCATGCGTATCCGTCATTTCTGCTTTGAAAATGATGTGCCCGTAACCCTTGAGGCCATTGCCCGCCCAGAGCAAACCTATAAAAGCCTTGGCGAGCCCCTTGTGGCGGCTCTTGAGCACGAAAAACTTATTACCGCTTCTATCCATAAACTGATGGATGTGGCTGTAAAGGAAAAAGATTATCGCACCCAGCTTATGCTCGAGTGGTTTGTGAACGAGCAACTGGAAGAAGAAGTTACCGCTTCTGACAATATCCGCGATTTCAAACTGTTCGCCACCTGTGGTAACGGTCTGCGCCATATGAACAAAAAAATGGGCTCCCGCGAATAAGCGTTACTCGTGCCTTATAAATGAAAAGCCCCCCATACTTCTGGGGGGCTTTTTTTGTAAATGGAGACTATTGCACAGTATTTTAGTCTTAAGGCATTGTTTATACTAAGCAAAAGTCGTACTATACCTTTACGGAATTACACGTGGAGG
>CAZYJQ010000134.1:0-3594 GCA_964647835.1 uncultured Desulfovibrio sp.
ATGCAGGGGTGTCGCCAAGTCGGTAAGGCACCGGGTTTTGGTCCCGTCATTCGAGGGTTCGAGTCCTTCCGCCCCTGCCAATTTTTATGAAGTGGTAAAGCAAAAACAAAAAAAGCACCTAGAGTGCTTTTTCTGTATTATAAGGAAGACACATGGCTGGCAATCTTAAAGTTATTACTGGCTCTGCAAACCCCCAACTTGCACAGGCTATCTGTGATCATCTGGGCTGCCCCCTCACCCCCACTCTTTGCGCCACCTTTAGCGATGGCGAAATCCGCATTGAAATTCAAGACAATGTGCGTGGTGATGACGTCTTTGTTATTCAGCCCACCTGCGCCCCCGGCAACTTTAATATCATGCAGCTTTGTCTCATGCTTGACGCCCTCAAAAGAGCCAGCGCAGGCAGAGTTACCGCTGTTGTTCCATACTATGGCTACGCAAGACAAGACAGAAAGGTAAGCCCAAGGGCACCCATAAGCGCTAAGATGATTGCCGACTTCTTAGAAGTCGCCGGTATGCACCGCTTAGTTACTGTTGACCTTCACGCGGGTCAAATCCAGGGTTTCTTCAACAGCCCGGTTGATAACCTCTATGCCTCCCCCGTTATTCTCGACCATATTATGACCAATTTTGATGTGAATAACTTTGTTGTTGTTTCACCAGACGCCGGGGGCGTTGAGCGAGCCAGATCTTTTGCCAAGCGCCTTGAAGTCGGCCTTGCCATCATCGACAAACGCCGCGACCGTCCTAACCAGGCCGTTGCCATGCACGTTATCGGCGATGTTCAAGGGAAAACCGCCCTCATTATCGACGACATGATCGACACAGCCGGAACCCTTGTGGCGGCAGGTCAAGTTGTTATGCAAAACGGCGCCAAAGACGTTATGGCCTGCGCCACCCACCCCGTTCTTTCGGGGCCTGCGGTGTCTCGCCTCGCCAACTCTGCTTTTTCTAAAGTTTTCGTTACCGATACTATTCCCATTGGTAATAAAAATATCCAGTGTGATAAAATTGTTGTTTTAACCATTGCGGAATTGCTCGCCAAAGCGATTCATAACATTCATACCGAGTCCTCCGTCAGCGTGCTTTTTAGTTAAAGCGGGCTCCTGTCAGCAACGGCATTTGTCATGGCTGAGGAATTGTTAGGAGAAAACCATGTCTAAAGAACTGATTACCCTTAAAGCGACCCAACGTAAAAAACTGGGCAAAAACGCCAACCGCCAGCTTCGTCAAGCGGGCTACACCCCTGCTGTTTTCTACACCCCAGAAGGCAAGTCCATTGCCATTCAGGTGAAAGAATCCACTCTTAACAGAGTTTTTGCCAGCCACGGTCGCACCGATATGTTCAACCTGCATATTGAAGACGCCGACACCCCCGTCAACCAACCCTGCCTGATTTGGGACATCGAATACTTCCCTACTCAAAAACGCTTTCAGCACGTTGACTTTTACGGCGTAGACCTCGACAAAGAAATCAAAATCCGCGTTCGTCTCGTCTTTAAAGGCGTTTCTAAAGGTGTTAAGCTTGGCGGTCGCCTTGAAGTATACCGCGAAGAAATCTATATTGTAGCAAAACCCCAAGACTTGCCCAGCCAAATTGAAGTTGATATCACTAACCTCAACGTCAACCAAGGCCTGCGCATCGAAGACCTTGTCATGCCTGAAGGGGTTCGCGCCCATTACACCGAAAGCTTCCCCATCGTTCTGGTTAACGCTCCCGGCGCTAAGCTCGCTGGCGACGACGCCTTTGACGAACTGGCCGAAGCTGACGAAGCTGCTGCTACTGAAGCCGCAGATTCCGAAGAAGGCGCAGAAGCCGCTTCCGACGAATAACCATCAAAAGGCACCCCACGGGGTGCCTTTTTTAAACCCACTCATTTCACAGCCCACTTTTTCCTTCTCAACCAACGCCCCGCGCAAAAAAGGATAGCTCACCATGGCCCTTGCAGGTCTTATTGTCGGTCTTGGAAACCCCGGCCCCGAATACGCAAACACCAGACATAACTTGGGAGTCATTCTTCTGGACTCTCTTCTGGATGATATTCAGCGCCGAGGCAGAGTCGAGAGACTGTCGAGCACTAAGAATCCTTACATTTTGCATCGAGGGACACTGCCCAGCGGCGACAGTTGGCTTTTTTTACAACCCCTCACCTATATGAACAGAAGCGGTCAGGCCGTTCAACCCGTGGCCGCCTACTACAAGCTTCATCCAGAATCCATTCTGGTTCTCCACGACGAGCTTGATTTGCCCCTAGGCCGCATGAAAATGAAACGCGGAGGCGGTAACGCAGGGCATAACGGACTCAAGTCCATTGAACAGCATTTAGGTACGGCGGATTTTTCTCGCATGCGTCTTGGAATTGGCAAACCGGCAGGCTATGACACCTCTTCCTTTGTCCTTGGCAATCTATCGGCCCTTGAGCGCGAAACTCTCAATGCCATGTTCCCCACTGCCCTTGAAAGCGTATTTTTGCATATGCGCCATGAAGAAAAAGAAGCCCAGCGCCTCTGCAATGGATTTAAATTGCCAGAACCTGCGGAAGAAAAAGCATCCGAAAAAAGCTAGCAAAGGCAAAACGACCAAAAGGAAAGTTATCAGACGGAAAACAACCAGCCCTCACAAAAAGCCTGTTACACTGGCTCAAGCACGGGCACAGTTTTCCCCAAAACCACGGGCACAGTTTTTCCCGAAGGGATTTATCAAAAACTCCGCCAACATAGAGAGCCCTTGAAATACATACTTTGAAGCATGTCCCTTGGCATACGACCTTTACTACATTCTTCTTTGTTCACTTCACCTTCGGCTATCCAGCACCTCAATAATCCTTTGAATCGGCGAAGAGCCCTGCGACGACTCCATGAAAACTATTCTTTTTGACTTAGACGGCACCCTTACCCAGCCCGCCAGCGGCATCATAAACAGCTTCGTCCATGCCTTAACCCGCCTCGAACAGCCCGCCCCCGCCAAAGATAGTCTTGGCTGGATAATCGGGCCTGCCCTTCGCCAGAGTTTTAGCAAACTCATCAAAGACAAGGACAAGGTAGAAACCGCCATAAAGTATTATCGTGAGTATTATACGGACAAGGGCATTTTCGATGCGCATGTTTTTGAAGGAATCCCCCAAACCCTTACGACCTTACAGGCCAAAAATCACCGCCTCTTTGTTTGCACAGCCAAGCCCCGCCCCTTTGCCCTTCGGGTTCTCGAGCATTTCAAACTCAATCATTTTTTTGAAAATGTTTACGGCCCGGATTTTGATGGTCACATGGACAACAAAGCTCACTTGCTCAAACTCCTGCTTGAGGAAAACAACCTTTCGCCAGCAGGCTGTTGTCTCATTGGCGATAGGCTCTATGACGCCTCAGCCGCTTTGGAAAACGCCGTCACTCCCATTGGCGCCCTGTGGGGCTTTGGAAGCCAGCAAGAGCTTGAAGAAGCAGGTGTTACGCTTTTTTGCACTCACCCGAATGAAATCATTCCAGCCATCAAGTCCTTGTCCTCAAGACGAGCCTAACGGCTACTCAGGAGTTAGGTAACATAGGCATAGCTGTAAGCATAAAAGCCTCCCCGGCATGGCTGGGGGCCATCTACAA
>CAZYJQ010000135.1:0-3573 GCA_964647835.1 uncultured Desulfovibrio sp.
ATTGGGGTGGACATGATGGGCATAAGTGGCTAAAACCGTATGACCCCAATAATTCCACAGGAATTTTACACAATATGAGTAATTCGGTTTTTGAGTCAACCATTGGATTTGACAGCTCGCAAAACGCTAATATGCTTTTCGGCCCTCAAAATAGCCATTTGCAAGCCCTTTCTAAGCTTGCGGATGTGCAAATAGGGACTCGAGGCACCTCGGTGACCCTACGCGGAAAAGAGGATGACGTCGCCTTAACGGAAGCTATCTTAGGACAGCTCTACAGCGTTATAAGCAATGGTGGACTGGTCTCAAAGGACGATGTGCATTCAGCCTACCGCATGTTAGCGTCGGAGCCAAATACCGATTTGAAATCTGTTTTGGGAAAATCCTCTTTTATCGTCGCTTCAAAAAAATATATCACGCCCAAGACCATAAACCAGCAACATTACATGGAAGCTTTGCAGGACTTTCCCTTGACCCTTGGGGTTGGCCCCGCTGGCACGGGGAAGACCTATTTGGCTGTTGCCATGGCTCTTTCCATGTTGTTGAACAAAAAGGTGAAGCGCCTTATTTTAACCCGCCCCGCCGTTGAAGCAGGTGAAAAACTTGGTTTTTTGCCCGGTGATATGGCGCAAAAGGTCAACCCCTATCTTCGTCCTCTTTTTGACGCCTTGCATGATATGTTAGATTTTGAGCGGGTACAGGAGATGATGGATATGGGGATTATCGAGATTGCTCCGCTGGCATTCATGCGCGGCAGAACGCTCAATGACTCGTTTATTATCCTTGATGAAGCCCAAAACACCACCACAGAGCAGATGAAAATGTTTTTGACCCGCCTTGGCTTTGGCTCGCGCATGGCTATTACGGGTGACATTACGCAAATAGACCTTCCTTGCGGAACGGGCAAGGTCGTTTCAGGACTGGTGCACGCTCTTGATGTTTTAACAAATGTCGAAGATATCCGCACAATTCACTTTGACGAAAAAGACGTTATCCGCCACCCGCTGGTGGGCCGTATTGTTCATGCCTATGAATCGTTCGAAAAATATTCCCGATAAAGCCACCTCCAGCCTTACCCTCGCGTATAGGCGTTTTTGCAAGCTTCTTCCCGACGAAGGTTTCTTTGTCTTGTTTGGGGCTATGGTCTTTTTAGCCTTTGTGGCGAGTTATGATTTTTCACCCAAAAGCTATCTGGTTCATGAGGGGGATATTGCCACGCAAGATGTGATGGCTAACCGAAGTATTCTCATTGAGGATAAGGACGCTACCCTTCAAAAACAGGAAAAAATCCGTGCCATGCAACCCTTGGTCTGCGATTTGTCCCTTGAACCTATTACGTCTTTGCGAAGCTTGGTTCAAGAGGCTTTCATCGCCCTCAACCAAGCTGATGAAACAGAAGAATTTATTGAACTTCAACTCAAGCTTGAAAAAGACCTTAATATGGATATTTCCCTTGAGGAAATTCAGCTGTTTAAAAAGGTGGAGTTGCAAGTTCTGGTGAACGATACCTTGGTGCCTTTTTTACAAGAACAGCTTTCCATGGGTGTTCTAGGCGACTTGCGGGCGGTTCTTTCCTATCGCGGGGGTATATTAATGAACGACCTGCAAACGGGGAACGAAAAGCTCATCTTAGATGTGGATGGCATTCGTGATGTTAAAAGTATTGAAAACATTCTTTCCCAAAAAATATCTTCTCTCAAGATTTCCGCCAAAGAAAAACGCGCTTTAAGTAATCTTCTTATGCTGGCTGTGGCGCCGACCCTTACGCCGAATTACGGCGCGACACAGGAGCGAACTGAGCAAGCCGTTGAGGCTGTTGTGCCTGTTACCTACAGTATTGATGTGGGGGAGATGATTGTTCGACAGGGTGAAAAAGTAACCAAAGAACAGCAGATAAAAATTCAGGCCTTGTGGAAGAAAAAATCCAGCCGCTTTGATAAAGACCGTTTTGTGGGCATTATGGTCCTTGGAACCCTCTTTGCCTCGGGCTTATTGTTTTCTCCCAGCGGGCGCAAATCAACCCCCATGTCTCGCCGGGACTTTGTTTTTATCGCTGTCTTGGTAACGCTTTTCGCTCTCATCGCCAAAAGCCTTTCTTTGCTTGGCGTGCAGTTGGAGCAGCGTTCTGCCTCCATGGTGAGCGACTGGATGAGCTTTGTTGTTCCTGTGGTTGGAGCTTCTGCCCTTGCCTCCCTTATTTTTTCAACGAGGCGGTACTTGGTCACGGGGCTTTTACTGGCTTTCTTTTGTACGCTTATGGTTGAGGGTGGCTTAACCGTATTTATTTTTTACTTTTTAAGCGCCATGTGGGGCACATGGCTCACTTCGCGCACCCAAAGCCGTCAGGGCTTAGTTAAGTCTATTTTCCCCATGTGCCTCGGCCTCTACGCCATGTGGCTTGGCTGTTCTTTGCTTGACGGTGTTGACATGTCACGTCTTTTCTCTGGGGCGGTGGGTGTTGCTCTGGGGGCTTTATTTAGCATTATTTTGACCTTGGCCCTGGCCCCTGTCATTGAAATGCTCTTTAACTACACAACCCGTTTCCGCCTCATGGAGCTTATGAACATGGAGCAACCGCTTTTGCGCGACCTTATGTTAAATGCTCCCGGAACCTACCATCACTCCCTCATCGTTTCGAATATGGTTGAAGCGGGCGCCGAGCGCATTGGGGCCTATAGCTTGCTGTGTAAGGTGGCGGCTTTGTACCATGATATCGGTAAGGTTTCCAAAGCGAACTATTTTATTGAAAACCAAACCAGCGAAGATAACCCCCACGACCGGCTCACTCCTTCCATGAGCGCCTTAATTTTAACTTCTCACGTTAAATTGGGCGTTGAACTCGCAGAACAACATTGTTTGGGAAAAGAGGTTATTGATATTATTCGCCAGCACCATGGCAATGGAGTCATTCGCTTTTTCTACCATAAGGCCATGCAACAAGCTGATGGTGTTCCTCCGAAGATTGAAGATTTCTCTTATCCCGGGCCCAAGCCTCAATCTAAAGAAGCCGCTTTGGTGATGTTGGCCGATGTGGTTGAGGCCTCCAGCCGAACGTTGCTCGACCCCAGCCCAACCAAATTACGCACGCATATTCACAATGTCCTCAAAGCTTTTTACGCCGACGGACAGTTAGATGAAACTGATTTGACCTTTCGTGACCTTGAAGAATTGACAGATAGCTTCCAAGGTATTTTACGGGGTATTTTCCACCACCGCATTGTTTATCCTGAAAAGCAGGCGAAAAATGCGCCTCCGCCTATAGTGGTTTCCTCAGGGCAAGGAACGGCTTCTTCTGCGCCCATGGGCGAAGGGGAAAAGCTGACTATGCCCACACCTGAAGACGAATAGCTGCCGAAGGGGTCTTTGCCATAAAGAGCGCAGAGGCTTTGTGTTGAAGACGAGCTAATCCAGAGGGAAATCTGGCGAACTTTGAATAGTCCTGATTTCATAAAAATTTGGTATCCTAAAACTTTGGGTGTCATAAAAATTTTAGAAATTCGTAAAAATCCTAGGAAGCCCTTAAAATTCACAGGGATTCCTAGAAATGTCTGAAAATTCCTTGATAATTTGCACATG
>CAZYJQ010000136.1:0-3517 GCA_964647835.1 uncultured Desulfovibrio sp.
CATCAGTCATAAAAAGCGCTCCATAAAGAAAGGGGGAGAAAAATCTCCCCCTTCGCAATTCAACATAGGAACAGGTTAGAGAACCTTGTAAACTGTTTCCTCTTTGCTCTCAACATCGGTGACGTGAACGGCACAAGCGATGCAGGGGTCAAAGGAGTGAATGGTCCGCAAGATTTCAACGGGACGCGAAGCGTCTGCCAAAGGAGCGCCGATTAGAGCCGTTTCAACGGGTCCAAGGTGACCATTGGCACAACGTGGGCTCAAGCTCCAAGTGGTAGGAACAACAAGCTGGTAGTTGGCAATTTTGCGGTTTTCAATGCGGATAAAGTGGCTGAGCATACCGCGGGAAACGTTAGCGACGCCAACGCCTTTACCCGTATTAGGCATTTCCCACTTTTCCACAAGTTTGGGCTTACCATCGGCTTTGTTGACAGTTTCTTTAAACTCATCAAGCATGCCGCCTTCCTTCACCAGCATGTCAGCGTAAACAACGGTTTCAATACAACGCGCTGCCGTGCGTCCAAGGGTTGAGAAAAGAGCTTCAGGGCCAACACCCAAGGTTTCAAGAACATAGTTAACCGTATCAACAAAAGGCTTGTTGTTACGGGCGTACTGACCAAGAACTGTCGCCAGAGGGCCAGTTTCAGCAGGTAAGTCGTCATAACGAGGAGCCTTACCCCAAGAATATCTGTCATCACCGTGCAAGTCGGTAAACTTGGGTTCGGTTTTGCCTTCATAGGGGTGAGGAGCGTCAGCGCCTTCATACCAGCTGTGACGAACGTGCTCGGTAATTTTTTCAGTAACAAAGCTTTCGGGCTTGGAAAGGTCTTTGTTCTTAATGACCACGCCAAAAACTTTACCTGATTCAACATCAGCGGGATCGCTCATAAATTCAGGCCCGCAAACAAAGTTGTCACTGCCGCCATAAGTGGTGACGTTGCGATACACATCGCCGATGGCGAGTACGTCAGGCAGGTAGCAGTTGTTAACAAAGTCAACGGTTTCTTTAACAAGGGTTTCAAATTCGGCTATGCGTTCAGGACGCAGAGACTCGTAGCAAGTAACACCGCCAACAACAGTAAACTGCGGGTGGGGGTGTTTGGCGCCAAAGACGGCGCAAGCGCGAGCGGTTCTGGTTTGCAGACGCAAGGCTTCGAGATAGTGAGCGGTAGCCAGCAAATCAAGCTCAGGGGTGAGCAGATAAGCGGGGTGTCCGCCAAGGAAGTAAGCGTTGGTGAAGGGACCAAGCTGACCACTGCCAACCAGCTTTTTCACTCTGTCTTGAACGGCTTTGAGATCTTCAACCTTGGTTTCGCGCTTGGAAATGCTATTGGCAATCTTCGCGGCGGCGACAGGGTCGGCGTTCAAACAGTTGGCGACGTTAACATAGTCAAGGGCGTTCAACTGATAGAAGTGAACAATATGGTCATGCATAAAGTGGGTGGCAAGAACCAGGTTACGAATCTGGTTAGCCGCCGTGGGGATTTTAACGCCAACGGCGTCTTCCACACAGCGAGTAGCGGCGAGAGCGTGAGTAAAGGTACACACACCGCAGGCGCGCTGAGTAATATGCTGAGCGTCCTGAGGGTCGCGACCTTGCAGGATAAGCTCAAGCCCGCGGAAAAGGGTCATGCTGCTAAAGGCGTTGCTGATGTTGCCTTGGGTAACATCAACTTCCATGCGCAAGTGCCCTTCCAGACGGGTAACAGGGTCTACAACAACAGGCCCGGTATAGTTAGGTGAAGGGGTTGGTATATTCTGAGACATGAAGGATTCCTCCGGTTATTTTCAGTTATGGTGCAAGACTATTCATAGAAAGGAGCCATGTGATCCCAGAAATCGGGCTCACTGCAACCTATGCATGGGTGTCCTGCCTGAACAGGCCAGTTAATGCCATTAAACTTAACCGATGGACAGTTGTTATAAGTCTGCGGGCCTTTACAGCCAAGATAGTACAAGCACCAGCCTTTGCGGGCTTCTTCAGAGTCAAAGGAAGTCGCAAATTCGGAAGCCTGGAAGTGATGACGGCGTTCGCACTGTTCGTGAACAGATTTGCCAAAGAACATCACAGGGCGGTTTAAGCTATCAAGCTCAGGCAACCCGCCGTTTGTCTCAAGATAGTGAACGATGGTTCCGACAAGGTTAATGGGGTTTGGGGGACAACCAGGGATATTGATGATGCGGTTTTCTACGCCTTCAAAGCCTTTTTGTCCCTTAAAACAGTCCAAAATACCTTTGGCGCCTGTGGGGTTGGGCTTTGCGGCCTGAACGCCGCCAAAGGTGGCGCAGGTTCCGTAAGAAATAATCGCCGTGGCTTTTTTAACCACTTCGGCGTTAATTTCCAGCATAGTGCGGTTGCCGACTTTTCCATAAATGCCGTTGTCTTTGGTGGGGATTGCTCCTTCCATAATGGCAATGAACCCGTCGGGGTTATTAATGGCTGCGTGCAGGGCGTCTTCAGCCTGGTGGCCAGCGGTGGCCATGATGGTTTCCTGATATTCAAGGGAAATCACATCAAAAATAAGGGCATCGAGGTATGGGTCGGTTGTGCGGATTACTGATTCAGTACACCCCGTACATTCCGCGTTATGCAAATAAACAACCACAGGTTTTTTGGTCTGTGGTTCAGTAAGAGCCTTCGCTATACGCGGGGCGGCTGTGGGCCCAAGCCCCATAGCAACGGCAACAACAGAACAGTATTTGAGAAACTCACGACGATCAATGCCGTATTCTGCAAGGCGTTTCTCAGGGTCACCTTTCCCTAGACCAACTGCAAATCGCATTCTCCACCTTCCTTAGTTACGCTATCACGGACAAGGCCGTGCCACCATGGTTTATACGACCTTCCAAAACACAAAACCACAACTCAGAGTAGATATTTAAATCTAAGTGGTTGCATTTTGGAACACATTATACACTTTTTTCCACTGTATACTTCGTAGACTATATAAAATAATTGACACTTTGGGAAGAAGAAAACCTAAAAACTCTTCTTGCCTTCCGATTCTCTATTTGAGACTATTGCACTCAGATATCAAAAAAGTACTTAACAAGCGGTTTGGAGGTTCTTTATGAGCACGCGCCATCACACAGTTATCTTGGATGCAGACGCCATGGGCGACGACTTCACCTGGCCCGATCTTTCTCGTTTCGGTACCTGTGATTCTTATGGAAACAGCACCCCTGACGAAGTGAACGAACGCGTCAAAAACGCCACCATCATATTAACCAACAAAGTTCTTGTTACGGGCGACACCATGAACGCCGCCCCTCATCTGCAATATATCGGCACCGTCGCAACGGGCTACAATCAGGTCGACATTGAAGAAGCCACCAAGCGGGGGATTCCCGTGTGTAACGTGCCCGGCTATTCCACCCCAACAGTCGCCCAGCACACCTTCGGTCTTATCCTTTCCCTTGCTTCGGGTATTCACCTCCACGCCAACGCCGTCGCCGACGGAGAATGGGCCAAGGCCACCCAGTTTTGTTTTTGGAAAACTCCCGGCATGGAACTTGA
>CAZYJQ010000137.1:0-1984 GCA_964647835.1 uncultured Desulfovibrio sp.
TGGTTACTGGAGAGAGGCATGTAGGGAAACAAAAAGGCCAGCGCGATGAAGTACGCGTCAGCCCTTTTGTTTGTAAATATGGTTATGGTGGGAGATATTGCAGGAAACGGATAGCAACACTATACGGAACAGCAGAAGTCGCACCGCAAGACAAGGCAGACCAGCCCCACCATTGTTGCTATGTCAGTTATACTCTCTGGTGACGCTCGTTGCGCAACTCTTCGGGCGTACGGTCCCTTAGTCGTTCAATTCGGCTCTAAATTTGCGTGAGAGGCGAAATACAACGACCTTGCGCGGTGGCAGTGTTATGGTTTCGTTGGTTTGGGGGTTGCGCCCTTTTCTCGCGTTTTTGCTATAGCACTCAAATTTTCCGAGTCCGCTAATGAGGAGTTCACCATCGTTTTTAATGGCTTTTTTGCTTAAGCTGAGCAGAGTTTCAACAAATTTTTTAACCTCAGTCCTGTTATGGTCTGACTTTTCGTAGATCTGTTCAACAATATCAGCCTTGGTGAGAGTTTTTGCATCCATGTGTGTCTCCTGTGGGATAGATGGTGCTAGCGAGTTCGGGCGGCGATGGCTTCGGCCAGACCGGTCATCTCTTCTTGTGAGGCATATTTCCCTTGGGGAAAATCAAGGAGTCCGTCTCCGTCAAAGCGAGGAACAAGGTGCCAGTGGGCGTGGAAAATAACTTGTCCTGCTGAGGCGAAGTTGTTTTGAACACTGTTAAAACCTGTGGCGCCCAGTTCGTCCATGAGGGCCTTGCCGATGATTTTGGTTGCATCTATAAGGGATGCTCCGTATTCTTCGGGCAATTCAAGGATGGTAGGGGCGTGGTATTTGGGAATAATTAAGGTGTGACCTTTGGCGCAAGGGTTGATGTCCAAAAAGGCATAGACCTTGTCATTTTCAAATACTTTCGCAGAGGGAATGGCGCCAGCGATAATGGCGCAAAACAGGCAATCTTTTGACATGGCTTATCCTTGAAGGTCTGATTTTTTACGACTATACGCAATTTTATGGAATAACTCCATAGAAAAGTTACTATTTTTGGAGACGCTTTTGAAATTCACCTTTCCTCACGTCAAACAAGCAGGGCAACGGCTCCCTGTCATTCCTGTTTTTATGCCCTTCGCAGGGTGTCGCGTGCGCTGTGTGTTTTGTTCTCAAACGGCTCAAACAGGCAAAAATGAGCGTCACCTGTCTGCTGTTCTTACCGAACTCATAGCGCAGTTAGAGGGGTATGAAGCCCGAGGTCAGGGGCCTGTGGAAGTTGCTTTTTACGGCGGTACTTTTACAGCCTTGCCCTTTGAGGAGCAATTTCGGTGCCTTGAACTGACAAGCCATTGGCAGGCAAAGGGTATGGTCGCCAAGGTGCGGTGCTCAACCCGGCCTGACTGTATCCATGAGGAAGGAGTCGATTTTCTAAAGCGTCACGGAGTTTCCTTGGTGGAGCTTGGGGTGCAGTCTTTTTCTAACGAGGCCTTGCGGATAAGTAAACGCAATTATACGGCGCAATGCGTTACTGAGGCGTGCGCAATTATTAAAGGGCAAGGTCTGGAGCTTGGGATTCAGCTTATGCCGGGGTTGCCGGGTGCAAGTCTTACTGACGCCTACGCCGACATTGACTTAACCGTTGAACAAAAACCCTCATGCGCGCGCCTTTATCCTTGTCTTGTGTTCGCGGAAACTCCCCTTGCTCAGATGTGGAGGGCGGGTGAGTATGAGCCTTTAGCCATTGATGAGGCCGTGGATATTTTGGCTTACGCTTGCTTGACCTTTGGTCAAGAAAACATTCCCATAATCCGCATGGGGGTCGCCCCTGAGCCCTCCGTTACGGAGCAATTCCTCGCCGGGCCTAGCCATCCTAGCCTGGGCAATATGGCGCGGAGCAAGGCTCTTTTTATATATATCGCTTCGCAAATAGCTCTTTTCCAAGGGCGGTCTCTTCATGAGCTGGGTGCGCATGGTCTGGGGACAGGCCCAA
>CAZYJQ010000137.1:2084-3498 GCA_964647835.1 uncultured Desulfovibrio sp.
GGCCCAAAAACGGATGGCCTGAGAACGGATAGGCTGATATCTGCTGCCCTGAATGGTGCCTTGGTGGGCGGTAAGCTGGAAAGCGAGACTTCGAAAGCTGGGGAGCCTCTTAGGTTGAGCGTCCCCCAAAATTACCAGGGCGATTTTTGGGGTTTTAAGAGGCAGTTTCAACAAGACTATGCCGCCCTTGGCCTCAAAGAGGTCGTTTTTGTGGATGGCCGTGAGTTTTGTTTGGAACGGCTCAATGCCTAACTGCAAGATTTTCATGATGTAAAGGGTTTACTATTTTTCTACTTTTTCTAAGAAACCCGTGTTTGACGAGGTCGGGCAGGCTATGGCAAGCTGGGCGACTGGTAACTCTTTGTTATTTCACTTCATTTACAAGGCAGGGCATTCGTGTTGAAAGTAGCGGCTATTCATGACCTCGCTGGGTTAGGGCGAACCTCTCTCAATGTGGTAATTCCCATCATTACGGCTTTGGGTATAGAGGTTTGTCCGTTGCCCACCGCCATTTTGTCTTCCAGTACAGAGTCATGTGACGATTTTTATTTTTTTGACTTGACGGAAAGTATGCACCCTATTTTGAACCGCTGGAAATCCATGCAGGTCGAATTTGACGCTGTGTACAGCGGTTTTTTGGGATCCCCAGAACAGGTGGATATTGTGGCGGATTGCGCCCAAAGTTGCTTGCGTCAAGGGGGGCTGTTCATTGTTGACCCTGTGATGGGCGAAGACGGGGGCCTTGAGCCTACCATGGGTGCTGAAATGGTGCGGCGCATGGGCTGGCTGGTGTCGCAGGCCTCCTGCATAACCCCCAACCTGACCGAAGCGGCCCTGTTGCTCAATGAACCCTACCCCGCTGGGGTTATTCAGGATGGTATTCCCGAAGCCATGTTGAAAGACTGGCTCCAAGGGCTTGCGGACTTAGGCCCCGATTTAACGGTTATTACCAGCGTTCCCATGCCGGGGGATGTGATTGACGGCAAGGTGCGCAAAAGCGTTGTGGGGGCATTTGATAAAAAAGCCAGACGTTTTTGGAAGGCCTCCTGTGACTATATTCCTGCCAATTATCCCGGAACAGGTGATATTTTCACCAGCGTTTTAACGGGATGTCTTCTACGTGGCGACAGCTTGCCCGAGGCCATTGACCGCGCTGTACAGTTTGTGGCCCTCGCCATAAGGGCGACCTTTGGCTTTGCTCAGCCGGACAAGGAGGGCGTTCGTCTGGAACGTGTTTTGGGTACTCTGCGGACAGGCCTTGGCCCCTTGACCTATACCCTCATTGGCGAGGGTGATGCGGATTGATGGGTAGATTTTTGTCTTCCCCCCGTTGCTTTGGCGACAAAGATGTATTATTTGGCTGACAGGCAGGATGCTTTGGATGGTGTCCTTGCCTGTAAAAACTGGCGGGTCA
>CAZYJQ010000138.1:0-3489 GCA_964647835.1 uncultured Desulfovibrio sp.
TAAGGAGAAAAAAATGCAAAATTTTATGGATCTTTGTTTACGTCGTCAAAGTTGTCGTGATTTTTCAGACCGGCCTGTAGAACGTGAAAAACTGGTACAGTGCATAGAAGCCGCTCGCTTAGCCCCTTCTGGCTGTAACGCTCAACCATGGAGCTTTGTGGTTGTGGATGATCCTGCCATTGTTCCGGAGGTCGCAAAGTGCGCCCAACAATTGGGTGCCAATGAGTATATATCTGGAGCCAAAGCTTTCATTGTTGTTCTTGAAGAACATGGGGTGCTCATGCCCCAGATCAGGACCTTTTTGGACAGTCAGTATTTTGCCAAAGGCGACCTGGGCGCCGCCGTGGTAACCATTTGTTACGCCGCTGAAGAGCAAGGCGTGGGAACATGCATCTTAGGCTTGTATGACAGAGCAAAACTTTGTGAGCTTTTAGATATCCCCACAGATAAACGGTTTGGCGCGATGATTGCTTTGGGCTATGCAGCCAAAGATAAGGTGCGTAAAAAGCACCGCAAAACCCTCGAAGAAATTGCGCGGTTTGTCTAATACATGACTATCCGCTCGCTGACTTACCTGGGGACGCAACAGCCTGATGCGATGGACTTGGTGTTTCCTATAAGTATTTTGGGTGAGTTTCTGGCTTGCTTCGTTCATGAAACCAGCGCCTTTATGGGATGCTTTGAGGCTAGTGAGGTCTAATTATGTTATATGGCATTTATTTTAGTCATTCGCTCTCAAGGGGCGACTATGGCGAACGCTTGCATAAGGAATTAACTGAATACCCGTACTTCAAATATAAAAAATTCTTCATGCCCCCTGCCGACCCAGTCTTGAGCGAAGGGGTTGACGCGGCTTTGAAAATGACCATTGAAAACAGGATGCGCCTTAGTCAGGCTGTTCTCGTGAACCTTGATGAGTATAGCACTTACGCCAAATGGATTGATATGGAGACCTTGGTTGCTCAAGGTTTGGGTATTTCTGTCATCGCCATAGCATCCACTGCGCAAGCTCAAGAATCTGCCAACGAACAATACGCGGCGGTTGTGGGCAAGGATGTCTCAAAAATTGTGGCGGCGGTGAGAAAATTGGCTCTCTAAAAAGAAGCTAATTGTACTTGCTGCAAAGGTTCTCTAAGTTACAGCTGCTTATTACAAAATGACTCCCCGTTGCTAGACGCGCAACGGGGAGTCATTTTGCATTCTCTTCGAAAAAGAGTCATAGGGACTCATATAGATTTTGGTTGTCTTTTGTTTTCTTTGGCTCTGCCTGCCACTGTCTTTATCCCCTTCGCCCTTTGTTTATAAGCGCTCATTGAGATTGGTCCTTGAAAGGGAGTGGTCTTCTAGTCGGGGGAGAGCAAAGGAACTATAAAATCAGCCTTCTCCTTAGAACTTCCCCTTTCGTCATTCCCTCATTTGTCTTGTATCCAGGCGGCGTAGAGCCTACCCAGCCCTTCCTGCATGGAGTTGTTGGGGATACCCGAAAAGTAGAGCAAGATACGCGCGTCTTTGGTGGTTGTGAGGGCAAAATCCGCAATGGGAGCGACCTTACAGCCTGCGTTTAAAGCTTGCTCGGCAAGTTCTTGAGCGGACGCTCCGTTGTGAATGCTCACAACCACAAATAGTCCCGACTGGTTGTCATAGATCGTGGCTTTTTGCCCAAAGGTTTGGCGTAGTAGTGCTAAAAAAACACTTCTTTTTTCCTGATAAATTTTACGCAGGCGCCGCACCTGCCTATCGAGGGCCCCGTCGGCGATATAGCTAGCGAGGGTGAGCTGGTCAATGGTTGAGGCCGTTTGGTTATAAGGGGCGTGATGTGCCAAGAGAATATGCAAAAGATGTATGGGAAGTTGCATATAACTGACCCTAATGGAAGGGGGGATTATTTTTGAAAAAGACCCCAGATAAATAACTTTGTCATGCCTGTCGAGGCCTTTTAGGGCGGGGATGGGATTACCATAATAGCGAAATTCACTGTCGTAGTCGTCCTCAATGATAAGACGTTCTCCGCCCTCGGCCCAATTAAGCAGTTGGCTCCGCTGCACAATTGACATGATGGTTCCCGAGGGAAACTGGTGGGAAGGGCTCACGTAACAGACATTGGCCTGACTTTTGGCAAGTTTGAGTATGTCGAGCCCCTTCTCGCCCATGGCTACGGGGTGGATGGCAAAGCCGTAGTCCGAAAAAACCTGTCTACCGTATTTAAACCCGGGGTCTTCAAAGGCTATGGCGTGGTGTTTTTTATTGAGGAGTTGGCACAAAAGACTCAAGAGAGCTTGCGCGTTGGCTCCGATAATTATCTGCTCGGGCAAGGCCTTAACACCCCTTGAGTGAAAGAGGTACGAGCAAATTTCTTGGCGAAGGGCTTGTTCGCCAAATATCTCGCCATAGGCCATGAGTCGGTCGTTATCTTCTAGCGTTCGACCGAGATAGCGTTTCCACGAGCCGAAATCAAAGCCTTGGCTATCCATCTGGCTTGATGAAAAATCAAACAATACGGGATGTGTCGTGGTTTCGGGCAAAGGAAGGGGAGGGGGAGCCGCATTTTCCCAGCGGGGCAGTTCAATGGCGGCGATGCTGTGGCGTGCGTTAGGGTTTTTGACAATATACCCTTCACTGTAAAGCTGCTCATAGGCGCGTTCAACGGTTATTTTGGCAACGGACAAGGAAGACGCCAAGGAGCGAATGGAGGGAAGACGGGCGTGGGCCGAGAGCCTGCCATTCTCGATATTTGTTTTAATGGCACCGTATATTTGGGTATAAAGAGGACTTTGATCGTCCAGCGAAAAAAAACCAAGATCCATAAACTGACCCTACCATTAAGGTTGAAACTGTCACTTGTATAATGACAAATCTATCCTATACTAGATTATCTTAAACAACAATTGCTGGAGGCTCATGATGAAGAAAATATTGACTATCGCTGGCTCTGACACGAGCGGGGGCGCAGGTCTGGCGGCAGACCTCAAAACATTTGAAGAGCTGGAAACCTATGGTATGTCGGCTATTACTCTCATTGTTATGCAGGATGTCGCCACTTGGTCACATAACGCTCACCTCATCCCCCTTGATGTTCTGGAGGCGCAACTTGAGACAGTGCTTGCGGGTATTGGCGTTGACGCGGCCAAGACGGGGATGTTGCCCTCAGAAGAGGTCATCGAATTGGTCGCGGCTAAGGTTCGTCAATATGGCGTGCCTAATCTGGTTGTTGATCCGGTGATGGTCTGTAAGGGAACAGATGAGGTGGTTAACCCGCTGGCAGTGACCCTTATGAGTAAAAAGCTGGTTCCTTTGGCCAAGGTAGTGACCCCCAACCTTTTTGAGGCGGCTCAGCTTAGCGGCATGAAGCCTTTGAAAAAGATTGATGATTTAAAAGAAGCCGCCCAAAAAATATGCGAGAGCGGTGCCCAGAGCGTCTTTATTACGGGTGGGACTCGCTTAAGCGATACCACGGCCATTGACCTTTTTTATGATGGCAAAGAGTATGAA
>CAZYJQ010000139.1:0-3467 GCA_964647835.1 uncultured Desulfovibrio sp.
AGGCCACCGCCTATAATCTTGGAATTTCCAATGAATTTGGGTCGCTGGATTTCTATATTACCAGAAGTAATCTTGGTGCTTCATCTTTCATTCAAGATGACCTTAAAAATGTTACAGATATTATCCAGTGCAAGGTCGCAGTAGGGGATGATTTTGTGGACTCTGAGCGTATAGAAGGTATAGATTTTATTAAGATTGATGCTGAAGGACTTGAAGGGCAAATAGTTAAAAGTTTAGAAAAAACTATTGACCGGGATAAGCCGTTGGTGTGTCTTGAGTGGAAATCAGAAACAACGAGGAAGGACTTTGAGCGATTCCATATCTTTGAGACTATCTTCTCTGAATACACCCCCTTTGCCATTTCTCGACACTTTCCAGTTGAGGATTACTCCGGCTGGGTAAGACGGACGCAAAGAGCTTTTCTAAAACACCTCGTTTATGGTAATCAGAAAAGGAAATTACGGTTTTTACCTTTTTATCAGTCAGGGGCGTATTCTATGGTTTTTTTCTTTCCGAAGAGGTTTGAATATTTGACAGGTAAACTGTCTAAGTAAGCCGCTAAAAAAGTTTGTTGTTTATAACCCGCCAGTTATTTTATCTATGACTGGTGGGTTTTTTTATTTGACTGGGGCTTTTGTAGGGTTGGGAAGGAGGGAGTTTTTCAAGGAAGGCTCTGCCTTCCTTGACCATCCGCCAAGGAATACATTCCTTGGAACCTGTATTTTCAGTGTTATTTGAGCCAAGGCTCAAGTGTTATCGAAGGGAAACATTCAGGGGGGATAAAGCGATTATAGGTATAGTAAAATTTTTGGGGGTTCAAAGGTACTACGAATTAACGGGATTTCCGCAGGAAGTTTGGGGGGGCATCAAATGCACCGACTATTTATTGGTTATCCTCACGGTAGTAAATCATTTATTTGTTCTTCTCCGTTATGGATGCAGGATATATCTTTGAGCATTACACCTTCACATAAAACGCATTTCTTCATGGGGTTCAAAGGGTATCATACCCTTTGTCGGGAGTTTGAGGGACGAGTCCCTCAAAAAGTATATCTCTCCTCTTTAATCTGCTTTTTTTCTTTTCTTACATACTCTTCGCGAGTTGTTTTAGACGCTGGTCAATGCTTTGCTCGTCAAGGATAGTATTGTCCAGCATCCATGTTTTTGTTTTAGCGATAACAGCGCCCAGCAAAGGCCCCGACTTGAGACCGGTCAGGCCCATGACCCGCTTCCCCTCCAAAAGGTGCAAGGGGGAGTTTTTCCCCATAAACATACTTCGCAATGAGTGGAGGCGGTCCTCAATGGAATTCCAGGCAACGGAATCAAAAACTTCCTCGCGAGCTTTTGCATCACAAAGAGCTGTGGTGTAAAGGGTGGCAAAATAGGGAGACTCCATAAGGGCGAAGGTTTTGTGGGGAGCCATAACGGGGATGGCGTGGAAACGCATATGGTGTTCTGCCGTGAAGAGAACGTGAGCCAAAAGGTTGTTCGACCAGCGCAAACGTTGCGCCATACCTTCAATAATTGGCAAGGCGGCTTTGGCGTGAGCTGGATAGCTGGGTTTTCCCTTTTTTATGGTAGAGGTCTTTGTTTTACCTAAATCGTGGCAGAGGATAGCAAAAAGGACTTCGGGGGACGTGGCGTCGCATGCTTTCAAACAAGCCAGGGTGTGAAACAAAACATTGCCTTCGGGGTGGTGTTCGGGAGCGTGTTGAAAGTTATTCAGCTCGGCAATTTCAGGGAGGATAACGCTCAAGATTCCTCGCTCAAACATGAAGTCAATAGCTTGGCTCAAAGCTGGCCCCCCACAACGTGATATTTTTTCCAGTTCTAGTTGGATGCGTTCAGGGACTACGCATCGAAGACTATCGGCTTGGGCTTGCATCGCTTCTGCTGTGTCTTTTTCGATGATGAAACCATACTGCTCCGCAAACCTCACAGCTCGCAGAATGCGCAGGGGGTCTTCGGCAAAACGCTTGTTAGCATCGACAACGGCGCGAATGACAGCATGGGTCATATCTTCTTGCCCGCCAAAGGGGTCGAGGAGAGTTGCTTGATGACTAAAGGCAGAGGCGTGGGCAGAAGTATGAGGAGAGGTGGAGACTGAGTCAATATTGGGGGCGAGGGCAAGGGCGTTTATGGTGAAATCCCGCCGTTCCAGATCGTCCTTAAGGGTCTGAGGGAGCGTTTCGAGATGATTTGGTCGAGCTTCCTGTTGCAGAAGAGGTGTAAAATTGTGTTTCACTCGTAATTGTGCCACTTCATAATAATGCCCACCTGACTTTAAAAGATGAACGCTTATGTCCATGTTTTTGGAGATATCGGCACCTATGGTGAAGTGCTGTTGGAGAATAGAGGGAGGGCAGTTTGTGACGATGTCTACATCATTGACGGGGTGTTGGAGTAGGGTATCGCGCACGCAACCGCCCACAAGAAAAGCTTGGTAGCCAAGGGTATTGATGGTGGGGAGGATATGCTCAAGTGCGTGAAGCATGGCGTCATCGGTAATGTTCAGGCGGCTTGAGGTAAGCTTTGGTTGATTTGCGCTTGGCATACAGTCTCCTCTTAGGTGACAGCGACTTATGGGCGTGGGCTTTTATGAAATACCTTGCGCTGGAATCGCCGTGGCGTTAAAGGCGTCACTGCCGCAGGCGATGAGTGACTTATGGATGTCCTCATGCAGTTAAGGGGAGTTGATTATGATGCGGTTTGTGGCAATCGCATCAGGTGCTAACCCCAGAGAGCGCTTAGGAAATATTGACACTCTCGCTAAAAACTCGCCCACAACTCTGCAACAAAGTAGGATTATTTTATAAAATAATGTTGAGACTGTGCCGAATAAACGGAACTTACCGCTGGCTCTCTTTGAGTTTTTTGGTGGCGTCGCCGGGGGATTTTTGTCCGCAAATGGCTGAAACAACTCCCACTCCCTCAATGCCCGTGGCGAGTACAGCGGCGATATTTTCAGGGGTAATTCCGCCAATGCCTACGGCAGGAGTTTTTTTATCCCGAACCATTTGCTTGAGCCCTGCAATCCCTAGCGCAGGGGCAGTGTTTTGCTTTGAAGTGGTGGGGAATACGGGCCCGATACCAAGGTAGTCTACAAATTCGCAAGGAGCGCTGGCAAGTTCTTTTGCCGTAGAGATAGACAGCCCGATGAGCTTATCCGGGCCGAGGATACGTCGCGCAATATGGGGAGGCAAATCTTTTTGCCCAATATGAACGCCGTCGGCATCAAGGGCTAAGGCCATATCAAGTCTGTTGTTTACAATAAAAGGGACGCCAGAGGCATTGAGCAGATCTTTGAGGGGGAAGCCAATTTCAAGCCATTCTTTGCCCGTCATGTGCTCTGAGCGCAGTTGGAGCATGCTTATGCCATTTTTGAGAGCCGCTTCAGCGGTATGTAAAACACCCTCAGCGCCGTTGCATAAAGAGGTGTCGAGCACCAAATAAAGGGATAAATCAAA
>CAZYJQ010000140.1:0-3453 GCA_964647835.1 uncultured Desulfovibrio sp.
ACCCCCCAAGGGGAACGTATTATTGAAGAGGCTGCTAAGAAAAAAGCCGTATAATTCCTTTCCCTTTTCCAGTCAGAAAAAGCGCTACGTGCAAACGTGGCGCTTTTTTATCGTAGCACTCCTTGCATCGGAATAATTGTTCTACATCCCATACATATTTTTTTGTTCTATTTTCAAAGGCCTGTAGAGACAGGAATACCTGCCTTAGAGCGAACAAATGCTTGTTGACAGCCTAGCTGGAGAAGCAGGAGGGAGGTAGAGCCTGTTTAAAGATTGTTTGTGAGTGAGTTATCTCCATGACAATATAGTTCTCGTGTAGAAGGAAAAGGGTACCCGTGACTGGCGAATGGCACAGGTTTCAATCTTGATGAGACAGACGCGCGAATGTTTAACAATACCGTCTCATTGGTTATAGCGTAGGTCGAACTGGTATGGATAATGCAGTATTCCTATTAAGGCTGTCATTCCCCTGACGGGGGAGTGCAGATTTGGCAAAAGAAACTGATGATATGTCAGTAGAGCATTGAGGAATGTGAAAGGCAGTTTTATGAAAAGCTGATGAGAAGTGGAAAGGAAAAAAGTATCATAGCTTTGAAGGAATTTATTTCGATGCCCACCATGGGGATAGCAATAGCAAGCTTTCTCTTAAGCTCCTTGGGACTATATTTCATAATATAGAAAAAAATTGACATAACCACTAATGGTAGCTATTACTATATAATCCAAGAAGCATTTTTTAACTTGCACCTGACACATCTACTCCATGAGTATGAATATACATTAAAACCTTATTTTCTTGGGGGAAAAGATGGTATTACAATCAATTAAGGCTCTTATTGGAGCCGCCACCGAACATATTTCTATTTTACCCGAACACACCCTTCATCTTAATTTTGACACAGCCTCTGCTGATTTCGAACGTTCTGGCAATGACCTTGTCATTTCCTTTGAAGAAGGCTCTGTTTCCATTGATAACTTTTTTGTTGTCGAAGGGGACGAATTGCCTTCCTTGGTTTTGGTTGATGGAGTTGAGGTATCGGCGCATGACTTTTTGTCCAGTATGAATCCTGATATGGATTTAACCACTGCTGCAGGGCCTATTTTGTCACAAGGCGGAGGGATCACGGAATATAGTGACATCTCCGGAAATCTTGTGGAAGGTCTTGACGCTTTGGGGAGCCTTGACACCTGGAACCGTGGCGAAGAGCGCGGTGGCCTACTTGACCCCATGGGGGACAGTATCCTTGGTGGTATGGTCGCTGGCGGGACGAGGACTGGTGATACAGGCCCTGGCGGTGGCGACGGTCAGGGTGGCGATGGTGGTAATGAAGGTGGTGTAAATCCCCCTCAGCTCCAATACCTCGTCCGTGCGGTGGGGTACAGTCAAACAGGCGATTCTTTTGAAAACAGTGGCGTCCGCTTTCAACTGATTGACGAAAACCTTCAGCCAGCCAGCGCTGGCAATGGCTACACCCTTACCCTTGCGGAAGAAATCGCTGATTTCTTCGTTTTGCCTCCAACGCTCAACCCTGACGGCAGTTTTACCCTTGAGCTTAGTGCGGAAGGGCGAGCCTATTTGGAACAAGGGGGAAAAATTGACGGTATAGCGAAGGTGGAGGTTGACGGGCATGAATACAACATGCAGGTCATTGCCACACCTGACGGTTCCTTTGATTCAGCCGCTGAAAATGAGCTTTCTAACGGCGGGGACAATGTTCCTCTGGAATGGCATAACTCCCCTGAAAAGCCTTCCAGCAATACGCCCCTTGGGGACAAAGAAGGTTCTCTCACGGGTAATAATGAAGCTTGGTTAGAGTCCATTCATGGCAACTTTGTTGTGGGCAGTGGGGACGACACCCTCCACATCAATAAAGGCGCTAACAGCGATGGTAAAACGCATCTCATTGATATGGGAAGCGGAAAAGACAGCATAGAAATTCAAAACTCTCTCCTTGCCAGCGGCGCGGGAACAAAGCATGACATTCGTTTTGGCGAAGGCGAGAGCTCCCTTACCGTTAAAGAGGGCAGCATCAAAGCGGAAAAAGGTGCTGAAAATACCATTATCAGCGCTGGAGACACCACCATTACTGTAAGCAAAGGGCACCTTTGGGCTAGCGAAGGTGGCAAAAACAGTATTCAAACAGGCGATGGCAAGGATAGCATCACAGTCCATGGCAGTGTTTGGAACACTGGCGGCCTGAATGAGATTAACACTGGAGCAGGCGCTGATGACCTGATTTCTGTCGCTGCCGATATACATGCCAAGGGTGACCAGCAACAAGGGATGGTGGCTGAGAATATCCTTACTACAGAAGGAAAAATAACTGCGGCCAAAGTTAATGCCCTGGAAAATGGGGAAAACACCCTCACCGCTGATTCCATCAAAGTGAATACTAGTGTCATTGCCAAAGGAAGAGGTGCTGAGAACACCCTCACGGCAGAAAGCTCAATTGAGGTTGGTGCTAGCGTTTGGGCAGAAAATAGCGGACAAAATACCCTTAAAGGCGATTCTGTTTCAGTAGGCGCGGATGTTTCCGCTCAGATAAACGGCGCGAAGAATATTATCGAGGCCGCTGGCGAACTCAATGTAAAAGGTCAGGTCTTTGCCAAAGAGAGCGGGCAGAATAGCCTTAAGGGCGATTCCATCACAGTGGGAAGCCATGCCAACGCGAGTGCTGGTGGGCACAACAGCCTCGAGGCCACAGACAATTTGCATGTGAAAGGTCAGGCCTTTGCTCAAAACGGTGGACAAAACACCCTTAAGGGAAATTCTGTCACCGTGGGGAGTCACGTCAACGCCAAGGAAAATGGGGCTCAAAATCTCGTTGAAGCCAATGAAGACCTGAAGGTTGGTGGTCAGGTAATTGCCAAAGAAAGCGGACAAAACCACCTTAAAGGCAAGTTGATTAACGTAGAAAGCGATGTTTCCGCAGAGGCAAATGGTGCCCTTAATACCTTCACTGCTGAAGGTTCAATGGCGTTTAAAGGTGAAATTGACGCCAACTTGGGAGGCAGAAACGAGCTCAAGGCTGGTGATGCCATTGACATCGTCGGTGGTGTATCCGCTGACGGTGGGCACAACACTGTTAAGGCTGGGGCTTCTTTTTCTTCCCGTGATATCCATGCTACACAAAATGGTTCCAATACTGTTGAGGCGCAAGAAGTTCATGTGGCTAACACCATCAACGCTTACTTTGGTGGCAAGAATACTGTGACCGCTAGGGAAGATTTGACCGTTGCCAATAGCATCACAGCTAAGGAAGGCGGAGAAAACATACTTGCTGGTAAAAATATTCAAGCGGGTGCTGACCTCAGGGTAGACGGTGGAAGTGCCAAGAACGCCCTTACAGCTGAAGAGGCTATTCGGATAAGCGGTAGCGTTTTTGCCAAAGAGGGCTCCAACACCCTTACAGCGGGCGATTCCATTAGCCTTGGCAAGTCTCTCACCGCGAA
>CAZYJQ010000141.1:0-3434 GCA_964647835.1 uncultured Desulfovibrio sp.
AAAAGCGGAAGACTTTCATACTTTATTCGTATGAGAGACTTCCGCTCATTTTTAATTCGCTTAAGCCACGGATAACGAAGCGGCTTAGAGTTTTGTGAAAGGGGTATTAATACAAGCCTGATGGCGTTTCGGACATATTAATCATAATGCTTTTCATCTGTGTGTAATGGTCCAAAAGCACTTTATGGGTTTCACGCCCGATGCCAGAAGTTTTATAACCGCCAAAGGGCGCTCCAGCGGGAAGCTTATTATAGGTATTAACCCAGACTCTTCCCGTTTCAATAGCCCTGGCAACGCGCAAGGCTCTATTAATATCCCTTGTCCAAACTGCGCCAGCCAAACCAAAGGGGCTATCATTCGCCATGTCGATAACTTCTTGTTCTGTGGAAAACTTAATAATCACCGCTACAGGGCCAAATATTTCTTCCTGAGCCACGCGCATGTCATTGGTTACATCAACGAGGAGAGTCGGGCGCATAAAGGCACCATTCTCCATACCATTATCGGTTAATTGCACGCCGCCGCAAGCCAGTCTCGCGCCTTCTTCTTGTCCAATTGCAACATACTCAAGAACTTTTTTCATCTGGCGCTGGCTAACAAGGCTCCCCATGACGGTTGTCTTTTCCCAAGGCATGCCAACGGGAATTGCGTTGAATCGTTTGACGGCTTCTTCAACAAAGGCGTCATAGATATCTTCGTGGACGAAAACTCGGGAACCTGCACTGCAAACTTGGCCTTGGTTAAAGAGGATGCCAAGTTGTAAGCCTTCCATTGCCATATCCCACTGGCAATCAGGGAAGAAAATGTTGGCAGATTTTCCGCCAAGTTCCAAGGTGGCGGGGATAAGTTTTTGAGCCGCGGCCTGAGCGACGCTGATGCCCACTTCCGTTGAGCCGGTAAAGGCCAGCTTACGAAAGCCCGGGTGATCGAGCATATATTGGCCAGAGCGTGAGCCGGAACCAGTGATAACGTTGAGTACGCCTGCGGGGACTATATCTTGAATAAGGCGCGCCAGCTCCAAGAGACTAAGGGGTGTTGAGCTTGATGATTTAATAACGGTGCAACAACCGCTTGCCAAAACAGGGGCAAGCTTCCATGCCGCCATAAGGAGCGGGAAGTTCCATGGAACAATTTGACCGACTACCCCTATGGGTTCATGGAGAACAATGCTCAGCAGGTCTTGGCTGGGCAGGTGAGCGCTTCCTTCGTCGGCGGTAATGGCGCCGGCAAAGTAACGAAAATGCTCAGCGGAAGCAGGGATATCAATGGTGAGAGTTTCTCTGATGGGCTTGCCGTTATCTAAGGACTCAACCATCGCAAGATGTTCTTTGTTGGCGTCGATGACATCGGCAATTTTATTCAATATGGCGGCGCGCTCCAGAGCCGTTGTCTTTTTCCAGTCTTCCCAGGCTGTCCATGCTGCCTTTACCGCCAAATCAACATCGGATTGAGTGGCTTCGGCGCAATGCGCTAAGAGTTCGCCGTTAGCAGGGCAATGGGTGGCAAAGGTTTTACCATCAGAAGATTCTTGCCATTTTCCGCCAATAAAAAGCTGGTAGTTGTCTTGTATTTGAGTATATTTCATATTTATGTTCCTTCTGTATATATACAGCTGGTTTAACGGTTGATTCACGAGATTACCTAGGTACTAAATAGTATGTTGTCAATGACTGTCTACCTTCTCAGTGGTGTGGAAGGCTGGTTTCTGGTGGGAATTTTCCTCAGATAATTGTCATAGTAGATTTTTTTCGTCAGCAATATGGCTAAATGTATTGTGTATGGTGCGATTTGTTTTGGTGGTAAATAAGGATGCTAATGAAAGTGATGACTGCCACAATATTTAGTCTAAGTGGGTACAGACAGGGACGTTTTCCAAAACACCGTAGTCGGGTATGTATTGTTAGGCGCGAATGCTTTCTTGAGCAATATTGGGCAATATTGAGTCATCTTAAGCAATATTGTGAAAGATAAGGGTGAGTGAACTAGACGAGAGCGCTTAATCATAGGAGGTGCAGGGGATGAGGCGGTTAATATAGGGCAGTGGGAAAAAACAAAAAGATCAAGTTCATATTTTCTCTTTTGAAGGCAGTTAGAAAGGAAAATATCTGTGTAATATGTTATAACTTTTTTCCATACTAAGAGTTTTATCTAAGCCTCTTAACGAGGACAGTAATACAGAACATTTCTCATTTCATTGAGTTTAAGGGCGGACAAGGGGGCTAGTGGTGCGTCTTTTGTGCTGTGACTTTGTTGGCAGGACGCAAAAAAACGCCATGACTTGATGAAAGACATGGCGTTTTTTAAGAATGAAAGACTTTTAAAAAGCTATTGAGGGTGCTCACCTCAACGAATACGCTATGATTCAGCTACTTGCGCAGTGGGCATGAGAGATGCGCCATAACGGACAACAGGTAGTTAGTTGGTAGTTTTTTGCCAGCGGAGCAACACAGACCTGAGCTGAGCTATATCAATGGGTTTGGCAACATAATCATGCATTCCGGAATCAAGGCTTTTTTGTCTGTCGCCGCTCATGGCATTGGCAGTCATAGCGATAATGGGAATCACCTCAATGCCTTTTTCCTCGGCATGCTTTCTAATGAGGCGTGTGGCTGTCAAGCCATCCATGACAGGCATCTGGATATCCATAAGGATCATATCAAAATCTTCGCTTTGATAAAGCTGTACCGCTTCGCTTCCATTGGTGGCGGTGGTACAGGTGATATCCATTTCTTTGAGAATTTCTATGGCTATTTCGCGGTTAATTTCATTGTCATCCACCAGAAGGACATGCATGGGCAAAAGTGGCGTGTCAAATTTGAGCGGATTTTCTGTTTCCGCTTCGTTAATTTGATCTGACGAACCTTCTTTCAATGTAATTGTAAAGTTGAAGGTGCTACCGACCCCTTCTTTGCTCTCTACCCAAATGGCACCATCCATAAGACCCACGAGAAGTTTACAGATGGCGAGGCCAAGGCCTGTACCGCCAAAACGTCTGGTTGCCGAGCCGTCTGCTTGAGTGAACGAGTCGAAGATTGTGGTAAGCTGGTTTTCGTCCATGCCAATGCCCGTGTCGGCAATGGAAAAGTGAAGGATAAGGGAGTCTTCCGTTCGTTCTTGAAGGGCAATTTTAAGGGTAATGGAACCTTCCTCAGTGAATTTTATGGCGTTACTGATAAGGTTTATGCATATTTGGGAAATTCTCAAGGAGTCCCCATACAGCACATTGGGGACATTGGGGTCGATATCGGTTTCAAGGAGGATGCCCTTTTCATGGCAGGTGATTTGAAAAAGCTCGAGAATGGAACGCAACATTCCTGAAAGTTTGAAGGAATAAGGCGTTATAGACATTTTCCCCGCTTCCATTTTGGAAAAATCGAGAATGTCATTAATAATAGCCAAAAGGTTTTTAGCGGCGCTGTCTATTTTTTGTAAAA